>CAKZMZ010000583.1 GCA_937129345.1 uncultured Thalassovita sp.
GTAGTAACTTTCTGGATAACCCAAGACATCTGCACTGATGTCGTAACCATTTTGCCTAGTGTTAAAGTTAGAGGTTCTGTTGGGGCTGAGACCTCTACCTCCAATGCCCAATTGTATGCCTGCGCCATCGTTTTCCCAAATATTTAAGCCTGCTACTTTGGCATAAACCTGCCTGCTGTTATTGGTTGCCAAGTTTGCGGTGATGTCATTCAACAAAATAACCTCTGTTTTTTTGGCAGCATAAATGGCGGTTCCATCCACTTCATTTAAACGAGTAAAGCCAAACTCAGAGGCCAAATTATTTCTTACTTCTACCGCCTCTAGGTAGTTTGATAATACTTCTAACTCAAAATTTAGGGTATTTTCCCCAGCTTGCAAAGTCACTTCTTTTATGCCTACCTCATACCCAAATGCAAAAGCCCTAACCGTATAGGTGCCCGGCTTTATCTTTTTTAGCTGATAAAAGCCATCGGTATCGGTGCGGGTTTTTATAGGTGTGTTTTCTATAAAAACAATCGTACCATAGATGCCACTTTGGTTTTCTGCACCGGTGGCTGCTCCGCTAAGAGTAGCGTAATCTTGCGCCTTAATGAGATGGGTACTCGTTAACAAGATGAGCACCAACAAAATAGCACGATGGGTATATTTTTCTATCATTGCTTAAAGGGTAATATCCAAGTCTTGTGTTCAAATCCTTCTTCTATTTGGGTCAAATCGACTTGAGAATCAATAAACAGGCGGCTGTTTCGGCCATTCAAAGCCACATAGCTTTCTACAAAAATGCTGATATCGCCAGAACCTTTTGCTTGGTGAACTTGCTCTAAATATTGGGCAAATTGTAAAATCATGTCGGGCTGTGTACTCATCATTTTTTCTTGGTTGGCGGTGAGGTAATCTCTATTGTTTACCTCCCATCGTTTACCGGTTTTATTGTCTTTTACATGGAAAATGGCATAGCCTGCTTTTTCCATCAACATTACCCGCCAAGAAAAACGATAGCCCTGTTCAGTCCAAAATAAATTGCCAGGATACATCAGATACCTAAAGGGCAAGAATAGCTGAATTACAAGAAATGTACTTAGCAGAACTAAGGCTACATTTTGCCTTTTGCTGTCTTTACCCAGCCCACGATTTAAATCGTAGGTTGGATGCATATTGTAATCTATACTCCCATTATTAGTTAATCTTCTCGAACTAAACTTCACGCCTTGTTTACCAAAAATTTTAGCCTGCAAAGCTGCTAAATAGTTTAAAGCTTTTTCATGATATTTATCAGGGAAAAACACCAAGGTACTTAGCATCATAATGTAGGGGAACATCCCAATCTGAAAGAGCAAGGCAGTCATGATATGAAAAGCCAAAACCGCCAAATAAGCGTAAATCCTGGTTCTTTTATACAACAGAAAAAAAACAATGGTTAAATCGTAAAGCGCACCAAACCAGCTGAATACGTAGGCCACCCACTCTTTGGTAAGTGAGGTCCCAATCAAAGGCAGATCTGATTTAGAGGGCAGCCATATTTTAAGTGGTTGTGCCTCAAACAACCATTCGGGATTTAGTTTGGCTACACCGGCAAAAAAGTAAACAATGGCCAATTGCAGCGGAATTATCCATCTAACCCAAGCTTCAACTTTGTTTTTTTTGATTTTCGGATTTATCCAAGTATCTAAAGAAAAGCTTTTTTGGGCGGGTAGAAAAACCATTAATAAAGCCACCAAACTTACAAAATAGTAATGGTTGAGGTAGTTTGTTTTATCTATGAGTTCTACATAGGTAAATGTGAGAAAAAAGACAGCTGCACTTATTCGGTAAAAAGCCCCGAGCATGATGCCGATTGCTGCCAATGCCATAATAGAAAATAGCCAATACATGCCTGGACCGCCCAATGGAGTTACCCAAGAAAACCCAAAGTAATTAAAGTAATAAGTAGGTTCTATATAAAGCGATTTGATCCAGCCGTTGGCGGCAAAACGTATTATGCTCCACAACATCATAAAACCAAAAATTACCCGAAAAGTAACCAAAGGGGCTATAGATACTTTTCGGGTAAGTAAGTCTGAAATATATGGTTTGCTATAATTCTCGAGCGTCGCTTGCATTAATCACCGTCATTGTCTTGATAAGAAATGAGTACTCCCAATGCCGAGGTCATATCTACTTTAAGTAGTACAACTAATTTTTGCATCTCCGCATAAACATCCAATACCGATTGGTTATTAGAAGAAATAGTAACCGAAAGCGGTCTATCTTCTAAGGCACTGAGATCATTAATGACCGTAGTAAACTGTGCATCAATATCCTGGCTTAACTGTTCCCTACCCAATGCGGTTAAATAATCATCCAAACCTTGGCCACTTGCATCAGTTTGCAAAGCGTTACCCAAATACAATTTTTGGTAGGCGTTAAGGCACTCAACTGCTAATTCTTTAGACATTTCGCTGTAGTTTGCCTCAACCGCGGTAGGTCTTGTCACCCCGGCGCTTCTCACACCGGCAGGTATACCAATTTTTCCATCTCTTACAAAGCGTTCATAATCCAACATCAGCGCATTAACCATAAGCCCAAGCGAACTACCTACAGAAGTTCCCGTACTGCTCACAAAGGTATCAAGGTAATTACCACCTGAAGGCACCCATTCTTGCAAAACGGCATCCACTTTTACTCGCATGTCAGTAGCTATATTTTGCAAGTATTGTAAGCGAGCAGCGCCAAAAGTCTCATCGGTAAAATAGGCCACCACTTCAGCTTCATCGAAACCAGTGCCGTAAAGCAAGTAATCCATCGCGGGCAAACCTTTAGCGCTAGCATTACTTGCCGCATCCAAGTTGTAGTTACCCGATTCTATATTGGACTCTATTTGCGTAGTATTGGTCGGATAAATGTTCATAGAACCTCTTAGAATGGTGGCATCTGCAGGACCAAACTCAAGCATAGAACAACTTTGCCAACTTTTGTAGGCCACCTCAAAAGAACCTCTCACTGCTTGTAAATTGCTTATGTCGCTAGTGTTGGCGAAAGCTGCCACTGAGGTCTCGAGTTGATTAATATCCCCGCCCAAATTAGTATAAGCAGGGATGATGTAGTTCTCTCCTAAATTACTCAACAAGGCTTCTTGATCAAAGCCATCTGTTGTAGTTCCGTTTTCTCCACTGTCGTCACAAGAAACAAGAAGGATAAAAAATACAGCAAAGATAGTGTTTTGTATGCTGCTAAATACTTTCATCGGATTTTAATAATTAGCGAAAAATTGGTTTAGATTAGATTTTTTTGATTCTATGGATAATAAAAAGGTATTTTTTATAATTGGTCTTGTACCGGTGCCAATTCTGGAAAAGCATTGACCAAGACCGCTTTCGCATTGTTGATGCCACTCGCAGAAGTATCCCAAAAGTTATCGCCCAAATGATCATACAGAATCGCATCTATATCATCTAGCGAAATTCTTTTTTGCGGACTCAATCTTAAGGCGCGGGTAAATTCCCACGCTTCTGAAAGTACATGAAAGGCATCGCCCGTTTCTCCATTGTTAAAGGCAGTGAGCGCATCGTTTAAGTAGTGCATGGCAGTGGCCGCGGCAACCAACTCTAGCTGCTCATAAATAATCTCCTTTTGTATGTCGCGCTGTGTATACTCCTTATTTACAATGGCAGTTCTCCCCATAATAAAGGCATCCATAATTTTTGCATCTGTTGCTATGAGCGCATCTCTACCATGAGAATATTTTCCCCAAAAGCGAATACCGTTGGTATTGGCAGGAAAATCAGTAGGAACGCCCACATAGCCAAAAGCCTCATCCCAGTGGTGCTCCATTGTAGTATAATTGGCTCCTTGCTCGGTAGCATCATTTTCTACATTATCGCCAATGCGCTCATTGGTCAAGTACACATTAAATATCTGATGAATCATTAAAGAACCCATTAGGCCTTTTTCTATAATTTGGGTAAATTCTTTTCCATTTTCATCTACCAAAATTGTATTGCCGTTAGAACGGGTAATGAGGCCTGCTTGGCCATTGGCTGCTTGAGTTCCATTGGCTCCAACAATACTTGCAGCAGCTACAGCATCAAAAGCATTTTCGTAGTATTTGGCATCTAAATCGGGCGCAAAGGTCTTGCTTTTAATTTGCTTGCCAGCATTATTTAGAGCATCCGTGCTGTATGCATTATTTTGATTTTGGAACATGTCGTTTAACTTGGATGCCTCAATTTGTTGACCACCATCTGCCAAAAGCAAATATGATTTCATTTCCTCGAGCATGTCTAATCTGGCAATTTGCCCGCTGTAACTTACGGTGTTACTACCATTGCGATCAAAAGCATAGGTATCTGGTATGCTCAATTTATTGTCAACCGGGTCGCTGTCTTCGCAGGAGATTACAAACAGTAATAAAAATGAGAGTGGCGCTAAAAAAAGTTTATTCATGATTGAAAAGTTTGCTTGAGTTTATTTAGACTAATTATAAATAAAACACAAATATAAGGTGCTGCTCACCTATTCAAAAATCAAACATATTATTTTTTTTATGATATTTATCAGTTTTAGAAAAGTGGTATTGCTATTTTTTTAATCATTAAATACCATATAGCAATCTATTTAGCCCTTTATAAAAGAATAAATGTATTTATTATAATCTTTTGTTATTTATTTTAACATTTATGCTTATATTGTTAAAGTAATCAATTTTTTAACTTAAACTTTTTCAATTATGAGTTACCTGAGCAAAGCCCAAGAATTGTACGAAATGACCGAGCAAGGAAGAATGATGGATGCGTTTGAGAAATTCTACCATAAAGATGTAGAAATGATCGAAGCCACAGGAGAGGTCAGAAAAGGTAAGAACTACAACAGGGAATTTGAAATCAAATTTCTTGAAAGTGTAAAAGAAGTACATGGATCAGGAATACACGGTATTACTGCCAATGAAGAAGAAAAAATCACTATGGTAGAGTCTTGGATGGATGTTACTTTTAAAGATGGTGTTAGGGCAAAGATGGAAGAGGTAGCCGTGCAGCATTGGGAGGAAGACTTGATCATAAAGGAAAGGTTTTATTATAATCCCGAGAAAATGGGCAGTGCCTAAACTCTTGTAAGCACAAGTTGACTGTCAATTATTAAATCATCATCTTTATAAAGAAAGTGGCGCATTGGTCGATACTTTTAGCCACTTTCAATTCCTTTTATCTTAGAGAGAATTACTTTACCAAAGTAGAAGTAAAAGTACCCAGTTGCTTAACGCACTGGGTTTTTTGCTTGGGAATTATATATGCTATAAAATTGTAATTAAGTTGAAATAACAATACTCTGCGTATTTTAAAGTAATAAACATAAAGACCATATATAAAATCGACATGAAAACCTTACGCTTGATCAAGTTTATTCTAGCACCATTAGCTATTTTTTTATTGTTTTCTTTTAATGTGAAAGAACCTCAAGAAAAAATAAACTGGCTTACTTGGGAAGAGGCCATGCAAAAATTAGAAAGCGGTGATAAAAAACCGATATTTATAGATGTATATACTGATTGGTGCGGTTGGTGCAAAAGAATGGATGCTACTACCTTTTCTAATCCTGAAGTGGCCAAAACCATGAACGAAAATTTTCATGCAGTAAAATTGGATGGGGAGGCAAAAAGGGACATTACCTTTAAAGGAAACACCTTTAAATATGTACCGAACGGTCGCAGAGGTTACCACGAATTGGCAGCTGCCCTATTACAAAACAAGCTAAGTTACCCTACAGTGGTTTTCTTAGATGAAAATGCCGATATGATTCAACCACTACCCGGATACAGGCAAGCTGCTGAGTTTCATCCGATCTTAAAATTTATTGGCGAAGGGCACTATAAAAATACAGAATGGAAAGAGTTTCAGAAGACCTACAAGGCACCTGAGGGAATTAAGTAAACATTATAAGCAATTCATTATTTAACAAAAAAGCCCACTTAAATTGTGGGCTTTTTTTTACATCTTATAATCTTCTTTTAATAAATCTGGAAAGGTTTTCATTACTTTCTCTACTTTTGGTTTGCTCACGCTCATAATATAACCTTGATACGGGTTGAGCTCATAATAATTTTGATGGTAACCTTCAGCTACCCAAAACTCGTCAAGAGCCGAAAGCTTGGTAACAATTTCTTTATCGAATTTGCCCGACTCGCCTAGTTTCTTCATATAGGCTTCTGCTTGGTTTTTTTGCTCCTCATTGTGGTAAAAAATCTCTGAGCGGTACTGAGGCCCCACATCAGGCCCTTGCTTGTTAAGTTGGGTAGGGTCATGCGCTACAAAAAACACTTCTAATAGCGTTTTGTAATCAATGACCTCAGGGTCGTAAAAAATATGGATGGCCTCGGCGTGCTTGGTCATTTTATTGGCGACTTCTCTGTAGGTAGGGTATTCCTTCTCTCCACCTGAGTAGCCACTGATCACATCCACCACACCTTTTATCCTTTCGAAAGATGCCTCTGTACACCAAAAACATCCACCAGCAAAAGTGGCTTCTTTTAAGCCATTAAACTTTTTTTCTGCCTTGTAATCAGCTAAGGTCATCACTCCATGATCCCTTACTTCTGCCTTTTTACCCTTT
>CAKZMZ010000584.1 GCA_937129345.1 uncultured Thalassovita sp.
CGGCCAGGTCATCGCCGCGTTTGTGGCGCCCTGCATCTTCGGCAAAAACCGCCCCCGTGGACCGCGCCCGAATTTCCGCACCGTGCATGGTGGCAAAATCGCGGCAGTCTGTTCATCTCCCCGCTACAACTACGGCAATTCCATGCGCAAGCGTCCCAACCTGCCCGGTTAAATAGTTTAACGGTACCTTTAATGTAATGTCGCTCGGTATTGCCCTCTAAACCATGCGATACCAAAATGATTTTATCTGAATTTACTCTAGACCAATCAATATCTATAAAATCTCCATCGGGCGTATTTAATCTTTCTCTTTGGTATTGGATGCCAGGGATTTTTCTGAAAATACTGGGGATAATGGTTTGAAGGTTGCCATTGAACTGGTGCAGCGGTGGACTAAATCTTTGTGGCGTTACGATAGGCATAAATTCTTTACTTATTTGCTAAAATTGCCTTTAATGCGTCGAAAACTTTGTAAATTTAAGTCAATTCATTTTCTTATAGAGACTTTTTTAACTGTAGGCGTATAGCTATTTTTTCTTGATCATAACTTTATAACTTATGATTGGTTATGATAAAAATATACATTAATATAATACTATAAATCATCTTTCATTTATTCGTAAACTGTAATTTTTTCTTTATTTCGTACAAATTAGGCTTTTAGTTTTTCGGTTATAAAATTTACTTTTGCGAAAATTAAAAACGATATAATTTCTTGTGGATAAAATAAAACTAGAAATATTAGGGCTGTCAGCCAGCCATTCTCAATCGGGTTCATTTGCTTTGGTTTTAGGGGAGGAGTATGGAAACAGAAGACTGCCCATTATCATAGGTATGTTTGAGGCGCAGGCCATTGCTATAGAAATGGAAAAAATAGTGAGTAATAGACCTATGACCCACGATTTGTTCAAATCGTTTGCAGATAGTTTTCAGATTAATTTACACGAGATTATTATCTCAGATTTGAGAGAAGGCGTATTTTATGCTAAAATTGTTTGCAGCTTTGCCGACGGTTCCAACTACATAGAGCTCGATGCCCGGCCTTCTGATGCCGTTGCCATAGCCTTGCGTTTTGATGTTCCTATCTATGCAATTGAAAGCGTGCTCTCTGAAGCCGGTATAGTATTGAGTGAAGAAGAGGAGGAAGAAGGCACTAAGAGTTCGGCAAAGGAAAGAAAACAACCTAAAAAACAGAAAAAAGCGAGCACTAAAGCTACTTCACAAGGAGAATTGTCTTCGCTTTCTATAGAAAAGCTCCAAACCATGATGGAGTCTGCCATAGCAAAAGAAGATTACGAGAGTGCTGCTAGGATAAGAGATGAACTCAATAGGCGTAATAGCTGATAGATTTATACAAAATCAAAAAGCCCATAGAAAGTCTATGGGCTTTTTGATTTTATGGTTACGCTTCCTTAAAAAGGCGGTTCATTGTCGTTGCCACTTGGCTTATTGATCTTGCTACCCAAAATAATATTGGATTTTGCATTGCCCTCTTCTACAAAATTGCCTCCTTCCATTCCATTAAAGATATCGTTGTTAAAACGCTCGTCTTCCCAATCGGTAAATTTGGTGTATTTACCGATAAATTTCAATCTAACCCTTTCAGTGGCGCCATGTCTGTTCTTTTCGATCATTACCTCGCCTGTACCTGTTACTGGAATGCCTTCTTCGTCTTCGGTAATGCCGTAATACTCCGGCCTGTACAAGAAAATAACCATGTCGGCATCTTGCTCAATGGAGCCTGATTCCCTAAGGTCAGAAAGTTGTGGTCTTTTATCGCCTCCTCTGGTTTCAACCGCACGGCTCAACTGAGAAAGTGCTACTACCGGGATGTTCAAGTCTTTGGCCAACTGTTTAAGAGAGCGAGAAATCATGGCGATCTCTTGTTCTCTATTACCATTTTTATTGCTATCACCCGCCATTAACTGAAGGTAATCTATCACCACCATTTGTATATCGTGCTGTGCTTTAAGCCTACGGCATTTAGCCCTTAGCTCTAACACAGAAAGAGCGGGCGTATCATCAATAAAAATAGAGGCTTCTGATAGCTTAGCGGTTTTATCAACCAATTTTTTCCATTCGTGTTCAGATAGCTTACCTGTTTTTAGTTTACTGCTATCGAGTTCGGCTTCTGATGAGATTAGTCTCTTTACCAATTGTACAGAAGACATCTCTAATGAGAAAATAGCAACGGGTTTGCCAAAATCTACTGCTGCATTTCTTAAAGATGAGAGTACAAAAGCTGTTTTACCCATACCGGGTCTGCCTGCCAGTATGATCAAATCCGATTTTTGCCAACCAGAAGTAATCCTATCTAAAGCAGAAAATCCACTTGGTACACCTGTAAGGCCATCTACTTGGTCTCGCATGCTTTCCAACTCGGCGATGGCATCGCTCATGATAGAACCCATACCCGAGAAGTTTTTCCTTATGTTCATCTCAGACACTTCAAAAAGCGATTGTTCCATTTTATCTAGCAGCTCAAAAACATCGCTGGTCTCTTCATAGGCATTTCTTTGCACTTCATTGGCTATAGATATCAATTCTCTTTTGATAGAAAGCTGAAGTAAAAGCCTGGCGTGGTACTCAATATTGGCAGCAGAATTTACCCGCTGTGTAAGCTGTGTTATATAAACGGGGCCTTTGGCCATTTCCAACTCTCCTGTAGAACGAAGTTGGTTGGTTACCGTAAGCAGATCAATAGGCTCGGATTTGGCAAAAAGCGCTAAAATGGCCTTGTAGATGCGCTGATGCGCTTCCAAATCGAAACTCTCGGGTTTCAAAATCTCTATTACGTCGTTAAGGGCCTCCTTCTCTAACATGAGCGCACCGAGCACGGCTTGCTCTAGCTCTATGTCATAAGGTCTCTTTTTGCCTAAATTTAAACCTTCTGACTTATTGCGGCTACCCTTGAAAGTATTGCGTAACGTTCGTTGGCTAGAATTGGTCTTATCTTCATTCATAAATCAAAAATATGAATTTTGAATGTCAATGAGTACGATGTTTTAATAGAATTTTGAAAAATTACCTTAATTTTGTCTCAGTAAAATAACATCTGAAAACTTGCTTAAGCAGAAGGCCTGATAATGAAAGTTCATTTTATAGCGATAGGTGGTAGTGTGATGCATCATTTAGCGATAGCACTCAAAAAAAAGGGGTATGAAGTAACAGGCTCTGATGACGATATTTTTGAACCATCAAGAAGCAAGTTGGCAGCCTATGACCTACTTCCTACACAATTTGGTTGGTTTCCTGAAAAAATACATGTACAACTTGATGCGGTTATTTTGGGAATGCACGCCAAAGCCGATAACCCTGAATTACAAAAAGCGCGTCAGTTGGGGCTTAAGGTATATAATTTCCCTGAGTATATTTTTGAGTTATCAAAGAGCAAGCAACGGGTAGTAATTGCAGGTAGCCATGGCAAAACTACCGTAACCTCCATGGTTGTGCACGTTCTTCAATACTGGCAAAAAAAGATTGATTTTTTAGTGGGAGCCACCACTGCCGAAAGAGAAGAAACGGTAAGACTTACCGAAGAAGCACCGGTTATTTTGCTTGAGGGTGATGAATATCCTTCCTCTCCACTAGATAAAAGACCTAAGTTTCTGCATTACCACCAACATATTGGGGTGGTTACAGGCATTGCTTGGGACCACATTAATGCTTATCCTATTTATGAAGATTACCTTAAGCAATTTACCCTCTTTCTCGAAGCCTCTTGCAAGGCGGGCACCCTGATCTACTGTGAAGAAGACGAGACGCTAAAAGCTTTGGTAGAAAAGGCCGATATGCCTCACGATGTCAATTTAATTCCCTATAAAACACATGCACACGAAATAGACCGGGGCCTTACCTACCTTATTTCTAATAACGGCAAAAAAGTACCTGTCAATTTTTTTGGTAAGCACAATTTAATGAATGTGAGTGCCGCCTTTGAAGTGGCCTTAAAGCAAGGTGTAAACAAAGAAGAGTTTTACGAGGCCATCGCCTCTTTTAAAGGCGCTAGCAAAAGATTAGAGTTGATAAAAGAAAATAAAATAACCAAAGTTTTCAGAGATTTTGCCCATGCTCCTTCAAAACTAAAAGCTACGGTAGATGCCGTAAAGTCACAGTTCCCGCAAAGTAAAGTTGTGGCCTGTATGGAACTGCATACTTTTAGCAGCCTCAATCCAGAGTTTATCGCTCATTATAAAGACTCCATGCGATCTGCCGACGAGGCTTTGGTGTATATCAACCCCAATACGGTAGCAAAAAAAGGTTTTAAGCAAATTGACGAGTCGGCATTAAGATTTGCTTTTAACAATCCCGGTTTGCGTTTTTACGATAATGAGAAGAAATTATATGATGACCTATCTGCTAAAACATGGAACAATAGCATTTTGCTTTTAATGTCTTCAGGTAATTTCAATAACATGGATATAGATGCGCTTACACAGCATATAGTTTTATAATGTCGATTTTTTATAGCCTTTAAGGTATTTTTTTATGGAGATTCTCCAAAATATATCTCTTAAGCCCTACAATACTTTTGGTATAGATGTAAGGGCCACGTTTTTTATCAATGTAAAGACCATAGAAGAGTTACAGCTCCTATCTAGCGAACCGTTTTTTACTGGAAACAAAAAACTGATTTTGGGGGGTGGTAGCAATATTCTATTTACCAAAGATTTTCATGGCTTGGTCTTAAAAACAGCTTTAAAAGGTATTGAGCTAATAAGAGAGGATACAAACCACTATTACGTGAGTGTAAAAGCAGGCGAAGATTGGCATGGGTTTGTATTAAAGAGCATACAGCAGCAATGGCAAGGCCTCGAAAATCTATCACTTATACCCGGAACAGTCGGGGCGGCCCCCATACAAAACATTGGCGCTTATGGTGTAGAGGTAGCCGATTACATAGAAGAAGTAAAAGCGCTTGAAATAAAAAGTGGTGAGCTACAGAGTTTTAATGCTGCTGCGTGTAAGTTCGGCTATAGAAACAGTATTTTTAAGCAAGAACTTAAAGGTAAATACCTAATTTATGAAGTGGTATTTAGGTTAAACAAAATACCAAAATATAATATTACCTATGCTCCACTCAAAGCTGCATTACAAGAGATTGATCAAGAAAAATTATCTGCAAAGCATATTAGCGATGCTGTAATAAAAATAAGGCAGAGCAAGCTTCCTGATCCCGAAGTTATTGGCAATTGCGGCAGCTTTTTTAAAAATCCGATAGTAGAAGAGGCTATTGGGCAAGCACTTTTAGAGAAATATCCACAAATGCCAAATTATGCTGTAGGGCAGGGAGCAATGAAAATACCAGCTGCTTGGCTTATAGAGCAAGCAGGCCTAAAAGGTAGCCGCGAGGGGCAAGTAGGTACTTATCAAAAGCAGGCATTGGTTATGGTAAACCACGGAAATGCCACGGGGAAAGAAGCCCATAGTTTTGCTAAAAAAATCATAACCAAGGTTAATGATACTTTTGGTATTACACTTGAACCTGAAGTGAACATACTTTAAAATCTTCTTTTATAGTGTAAAATAAGTACTTTTTGCTTGTGTGTAATGTTTGGAGCGTTACCAATAAGCATAGCTTAACGGAGCGCTTTATATTAGTCAGGCTTTTCAATTAAACTAAACTTACTTATTATGCACACAACTTCAATTGCCATACCTAAAGAGGAGGTCGGGAAATTCGCTTTTTATCATAAAGATGTTTACGAGTGTTTGAGAGAGAAAGCGAATAGAGTTAGCCAATTACAAAGGGCTATGCAGTTAGGTAACCTTTACCAACACAAGGTACGCATAGAATACCAACTAAATACAGGAGAACGCCATAGTGTTTATACCACTGTTTGGACCATCTGCCCAGACTATGTGATTTTAAAAGGAGGCAGAGGCATCCCCATAAAAGCAATTACTAACATACGCTTGATTTAACAAGTAAACCTGTTTTTCAGCCACTTTAAAAAGTGGCTGTTTTTTTTTATGAATGCAGTTAACATGGCAACTTTGTTATGCATCTTACCGTAATAAAGTTAAATTATCTTTCTTTATTAGTCAGCTCAAACCATTTTGCCATTTTGCTTTAAGTTAATTTGAGGGTCGCCGTTGAGGCGGCCTTTTTTATTGCCCATTTTCTAGTTACTAAGCCGACAATGTTTTTATCTTTACCGTTTAAGCATTTAGCCACATGCTATTTTTTAAAAATCTTTTTTTTACCCAGCGGTTTTATGCGGCGCTCATCGCGATCATCTTTTGTATGCTCATAGGTTTCGGAGTGCCAATCATGTTTGCCATTGCAAAAGCCTTGTTGTTTTTGCTGCTTTTACTGCTTGTATTGGATCTGCTGCTGCTTTATGCGAGCAATACCGATCAAAACTCTTTGCAGATGAGTAGAAAAACAAGCAATAAACTCTCAAACGGAGACGAAAACCCTGTTTTTATTCGCGTTAAGAACAATTTTCGTTTTGCGGTAAAGCTAACCATTGTAGATGAGGTGCCTATACAATTTCAACTCAGAGATTTTGGTGTAAAAACTTATCTCAAACCAAGGGAAGAAAAGCAATTTACCTACCACCTAAGGCCAGTTACGCGTGGAGAATATTTTTTTGGGAACATCAATGCCTTTGTTAGCAATGTAATTGGTTTGGTAGAACGCAGAATGGTGGAGTCTGCAGAAAGTATGGTGCCTGTCTACCCTGCTTTTTTGCAGCTGAGGAAATATGAGATAATGGCCATTTCTAACAGACTTGCCGATGTGGGCATAAAAAAAATCAGGAAAGTAGGCCACAACATGGAGTTTGACCAAATTAAAGAATATGTTGTTGGAGATGATTATCGCTCTGTAAACTGGAAGGCCACGGCCAGAAAAAACCAACTCATGGTCAACCAGTATCAAGAAGAAAAATCGCAGCAGATTTATAGTATTATAGATAAGGGCCGTATTATGAAAATGCCTTTTGAGGGCATGACCCTTTTAGACTATGCCATTAATGCTAGTTTGGTTTTGGCCAATATTGCCATTTTTAAGCAAGACAAAGCGGGCCTAATTACTTTTAGCCAAAAGGTAAACTCATTTATTTCGGCCAATAGCAATCGCTTGCAGATGCATAAAATCTTAGAAACGCTCTATAGGCAGGAAACAGACTTTAAGGAATCGGACTTTGAAAAGGTATATATTAAGGTAAAAAGAGAGGTCAATCAGCGGTCTTTATTGGTTTTGTATACAAATTTTGAAACCATTTCGGCATTAGAGCGCCAACTGCCTTACCTTAAACTATTGGCCAAGGCCCATTTGCTGGTTGTTATTTTCTTTGAAAACACCGAAATGACCTTGCTAGCTGCACAAAAAGCGAAAAATACAGAAAGTATCTACACAAAAACAATTGCAGAACAGTTTATCCACGAAAAAAGGCTTATCGTAAATGAGCTCAGCAAATACGGAATACATGCTGTACTCACTAAACCGCAGACATTAACGGTAAATACTATTAACAAATACCTTGAGCTAAAGGCGCGGGGTTTAGTCTAACTCTGTCTTTTTAAAGATTTTTTCCCCAGCTTCAATCTTTACCGTAAGGTTATTTTCTTTCGGTGGCAAGGGGCATTCATAAGTAGAATTATAAGCGCAATACGGGTTATACGCCGTATTGAAATCGAGTATGATTTTATTGTTCCCGCTCATTTCTGCATCTAGGTAACGGCCTGCACCATAAGTTTCCCTTCCCGAGGTTTCATCTGTAAAAGGGATAAAGAGTATCTTAGAGGTCAACCTGTCGGTAGATTTGAGTATCAACAACTCATGGGTTTTATTATTGAGTTGGAAAGTGGCTTTGCCATGCTTTTTAAAAACTCTTGATACTCCGATGTTGGTCTGTATTTTTATGGCCTCTTGCAATGGAAAAGTCTCAAAATCTGCCGTAATTCTATAAGCCTGGTCTACAGGATAGTAATTTAAGCCTTCAAATACCTTTTTTTGCTTGCGGTCTAACGGAGACTCTTTGCTGTTGGCAAATAATTCGTCTTTCTCCTTTCTGTAAGCTTTGATCTCTTCAACATAAGAATCACCAGCTTGCTGACTGCTAAATGAGTATACCAGAATCAACAATACGATAACCACGATACCACCAAAGAATAAATTGTTGAATTTCATAAACGTATTTTAGATATTGACAACAACAATGTAATTAATTTCTCAACTACTTAAAAAGGAAAGTATCTTAATTGTTAGAGGCATTTTATTTGGTGCTTATGCTTTATAATAAGCCTTCATCTAAAAAGCTGAAATATCCTTTGTCTGTAAAAATGATATGGTCTAATACGGGAATGTCTACCAATTTACCGCCATCTCTCAATTTTTTGGTCAACTGTATATCGGCTTGGCTGGGCTTGGTATTGCCCGAAGGATGGTTGTGCGACAAAATAATGGCACTGGAAGAGTTTTCGATAGCCGCTCTGAATATAACTTTTGGGTCGGCCAAAGTGCCTGAAACCCCGCCTTTGCTGATTTGTACAGGACGAATCACTTCATGTGCGCGGTTTAAGAGCAAGACCCAAAACTCCTCATGGCTCAAGTCTGATAAATGTGGCACTAAAGATCTATAAGCAATGGCAGAGCTTGTAATCCTAATTTTTTCTTGCTTTTCGGCATCTTTTCTGCGCCTGCCCAACTCTAAAGCACTAATGATGGTAATGGCCTTTGCAGTGCCTATGCCCTTAATGGTTTTTAGCTCTTTTAGAGAAAGTCGGGAGAGTTTGAATAAGTCGTTGTCTACACTTCTTAAAAGCATTTTACCTACATCCACAGCACTTAAGGATCTGGTGCCCGAGCCTAATAAAATACCAATGAGTTCAGCATCAGAAAGGGCTGCCTTGCCTTTTAAAAGTAATTTTTCTCTAGGCCTGTCTTCTTCGGCCCAGTGCTTAATACTAAACTCGTTTTGCTTGTACATCTGCTTTTTATTTGTCTGGTAAAATCCAAGTACAATTGCTGTTCTTTAAAATGCCTTAAAAGGATTCTACTGGTAATATGAAAAATCAGCCTAAGTTTAAGTGACTTAGATTCACATTTTTTAGATAGAAAATTAAGAGTTTGGTTTAAGTATTATTCACTGCTTTTAATCTATCTATTTCTTTCTGCTTTTCCTTAAGTTCATGCTCCAAATGTTCTTTGGTGTTGCGCAACTCGGTCTGTACCCTTTGCATTTCTTCTTGTGTTGCTTGCAATTCTTCAAAATTTTGGCGCATTTCCTCTTCTTGCGAGCGCAGCATTTCGGTCTGTTCCTGAGATTTTGCCAGTAATTTAGCCGAGCGCTCGTTTACTCTGTTGTTGATGATAAATGAGGCCAAGTTCTCGCTAATCCTTTTCAGAAATGCCAGAATGTGCTCGTCAAATACTTCAAATGAGGCCAACTCTAAAAACCCGGCAACTTCATCATTTAACATGAGTGGTATAATAGCAATTGCTCTAGGTGTGGCTTCGCCTACGCCGGAGGTAATGGCAACGTAATCTTCGGGTATTTCTGTGAGTAAAATGGTGCTCTTTTCAAAATAGCATTGGCCTAAAAGCCCCTCGCCAGGTTCTAGCGTTTGCTCAGTAAATTTTTTTCTGGAATAGGCATAGCAAGAAACCTGCTTGATCATCACATCTTCTTTTATGCCTTCGTCTTTGGTTTCTACAATATAAAAAGCACCTTGATTGGCCTTTATGTATTTTATCAACTCTGAAAGAACGCGGTCATACAAGGTCTCTCCATTGTTTTCACTCCGTAATATTCTTGCAAATTTTGCAATCCCCTCAGTAATCCATAATCTCTTTTGCTCTTCTAGTTTGCTTTCATCCAGTGTTTTTAAAGACTCTTTAAGAATGGTTTCTGACTGTTGCAGTTTTGCATTTTTTTGGTGCATCTCTTCTACGAGCTGTTGCTGTTTCTTTTCTGCATTGTAATTATAATTACTTAAAATCCACAAAAACACATAGATCATTAAAGATGCGGAAATGATGCTAAACTCTTTAGCAGCACCATATTTTAAAAAATCTATAGAGCCATGGGCTAGCTCGAGAAAATCTATTCGGTATTGTACCAGGCTGATAAAAAGCAAGGAAAAAGCGGTAATACTAAAAAGTGCCTTTTTTTCTTTTGGATGAAAAACAATAAAAGGCAGCAAGGAAAAAGCAAGCTCATAAGCTACAGAAGCCGGTAGGGGTGGCTCACCTGTTTCTACCATAAAGCCATGTATGATCCCAACGGTCAAGGTTCCATTTAAACCGGCCAAGGTTCTTCCCAAAAGCTGTAAGCCCACTTTATTTAGTATAGGGATGAAAGCGACAATGAGCGTTGATACAATAGGTAAAAACACCATTGTAGGCAAATGGAAATAGAAAATTACGCTAAAGGGTACACCCGCTACCAGCACGCTAAACAATGCAACTTGGTTACTTATCCGAATTTTGCTGTTGATGTATTCTGGATACGCTTCGCTGACTCCTAGGGAGAATATATTAAAAAATTTAAACGACATAAAAATAGAGGTTACCGATAATGAGTAACTAAGCCGATAATATGTTTTAGTGACCTCAAGAAAAACCGATATCACTCGCGAATATTGTCTGATATCTTATTTTTGCCAAAGTTGATTGCACTCTTCAAAATTGATTTTACCGGGAGGTTTTTTTGACTTATTTTACTGTTCTATTATTCTCAATTTAAATGTGGAAGGTCATTAAGGAAAAAGCTAAAACAGGCTTTACAAAATTATTGAAATGGCGAATAAGACACCTTGATGATCATCGCTTTATCATCTTATTGAGTATTTTTTTGGGGTTTGAGATTGCTGTTATCGTGGTCTTGCTCAAAAGTTTGGTCTTGTTCATAAAAAAGACACTAGATGCACAGCAATTTACCAATCCAGATACTTTATTTATTTATGTGCTTTTGCCGATTATAGGTATTGCACTTACTCAACTTGTAATAAAACTGATAAGTAAGGAGAAGCTTGATAAAGGGATTTCTTTTATACTTTATACCATTGGGAGAAATGCTTCCATTATTAAGGGCAAGCATAGGTTTACCCAAATTATTACGGGGGCGCTAACAGTAGGCTTTGGAGGTTCTGTAGGTTTGGAGGCACCTGTAGTGGTAACAGGTTCTGCTTGGGGGTCTTATTATGGTAGGTTATTCCATTTAAACAGCAGACAGACCACTATACTGATTGGTTGCGGAGCAGCAGCTGCCATATCGGCCATATTTAATGCGCCTGTGGCAGGAGTCATCTTTGTAATGGAGGTAATCATTACCAATATCAACATTGTGTTTGTAGTGCCTCTCTTGATTGCCTCCGTAGTAGGTACTTTCACTTCTAGTCTACTAATGTATGAAGAAGCCCTGTTTAAAATAGAAGCCATTCAAGATTTGAGAAATTTCGAATTGTTTTTCTATGTGTTGCTTGGTATTATTTGTGGGTCAATGTCTATATATTTTAATAAGGCAATCTATTGGGTGCAGCAAAAAATAGAAAGGATAAAGCAAGTAAAGCATAAAATCTTATCAGGAGGGCTTTTGTTAGGCCTCATTATTCTAATACTGCCCGCTTTATACGGTGAGGGATACTTTACACTTTCCTTACTAACGAGCAAGCGTGAAACAGAAGTAATTGGCAATACATTTTTTGCTTTTTTACCGGCAGGGCAATGGGTGCTGATCCTTTTTTTGTTGCTATGCATGTTTTTAAAAGTAGTGGCAACAGGCCTAACCAGGGCTTTGGGCGGTATAGGTGGTGTATTTGCTCCCGCCATGTTTACAGGGGGCATTGCGGGGTTTTTATTCGCAAGATTGCTCAATCTTGCATTTCCCGAGTTGGCGCTACCAGAAATCAATTTTCTTTTAGTAGGTATGGCGGGGGTAAGTGGTGGTGTTTTGCATTCTCCGCTCACAAAAGTGTTCTTGATCGCAGAGATTACCCAAGGGTATGAACTGTTTATACCTCTTATGATGGTGGCCGCTGTGTCTTTTGCCATTAAGTATTACTTTGATTCCTACTCATTTTATACAAAAGAATTGGCCAAACGAGGCGATTACATTTTGGATGATAAGGACAAGACCGTACTGCAAGACATTAAAATGGCTGCCGTAATAGAAAGAAACTTTGTGACTGTAAATGAATCAGACAAGTTAGGCGACTTGGTGGAGGCCATAGCGCGTTCAGAAAGAAATATCTTTCCTGTGCTTGGAGAAAACAGGATTCTTAAGGGCATCATCTTACTCAATGATGTACGCAAATTTATTTTTAAGCCAGAATTGTATGTAGAGAAGGAAGTTAAATATCTAATGAGGAAACCGCCTGCTGTTATAGAGATCAATGAAGATATGGAAGCAGTCATGGATAAGTTCGATAAAACCAATGCTTGGAATTTACCAGTAACAAAGGGCGGCATTTATGAAGGCTTTTTGTCAAAATCCAAAATCTTTTCCATTTACAGGAGCCAGTTGAAATCCATTTCTAGAGAATTGGGCTGATGCTTATTGCCTAGTAGGCAACAAAATAGTAAAAGCAGTACCTTGTTCTTCTTGGCTCTCTACAGAAATTTGGCCCTTGTGCTGTTGTATAATGCCATAAGAAATAGAAAGGCCCAGCCCAGAACCTTTGCCAACCTCTTTTGTGGTAAAAAAAGGTTCAAATATATGGCGCTGAACTTCTTCACTCATTCCTGAGCCGTTGTCCTCAAACTTTAAGGAAACCATTTCTTTGTCTGATTTTTTAAGGAAATCACTCGTAATGGTAATACTTCCTTTACCTTCAATAGCATTAATGGCATTATCTAAAATGTTCATGAAAACTTGGTTGAGTTGCCCAGGATAACACTCGATAGGCGGCAGGCCCTCTCCATAGTTTTTAATGACCTCTATGCGCTCTTTTATTTTATTATTGAGTAGTAGTAAAGTATTATTGATGCCCTCATGTACATCGCTTATTTTAATTGTGTCTTCATTTAACCTAGAAAAGCTTTTCAGGCCGGCAACAATTTCTTTGGTTCTTTTTGCACCTATTTCAATGCCATTTAATAAATCCTCGGTTTCTTTAAGCAAGTAAGGGGCGTCGTATTGTTTACTTTTTTTATGGGCCTTACTCAAATTCTCGCCAAGTCCGTTTTCTTCAATTTTGAGTTTCATGTAGGTATCTAAGAGTTCTCTTAGCTCCTTAAAATCGGTTTTGAGAGGTTTTACATTAGAAGATACAAAATTGATGGGGTTGTTGATCTCGTGGGCAATACCTGCCGTTAGCTGCCCTAAAGAGGCCATTTTTTCAGAACGGATCAAAGATTCTTGAGCGGCTTTCAGTTTTTTATAGGCGGCTTCGGCGGTGTCTTTTTGCTCGCGTATTGCTTTGTTGGCTTTTCTTAGGTCTTTAGACTTTTTAAGGACCTCTGCTTTCTGCGTCTCGATTTCTTGCGTACGTTCTTTTACCTTACCCTCAAGCTCATTGGTAGCTTTGGCCTGTAAAAGCTCGTTTTCTCGCAATTGTAAGATGAGTTTTTCCTGATATTGCTGCTTTTCTTTTTCGTTTTTCCTGATTCTGTAGCCCAAGCCAATTGAGAAGGTCAAAATCTCGACAACCACACCAATCTGAATAAAATAGCCCGATGCTGCCCCACCAACGCCCCAAGGTACTAGTAGGTCTGCCCAGCCTAGCGCCGCCAAAAACACACTAAAGTACAGTGCCAATGTGCCTATCAAAAAATACTTGGCCATGTAGCTGCCCTTTTTATAAATAGAGATTAAGATGATAAAATTAATGATGCTCTCTATAAAAAATATGGTTTCGGAGCTTTCGTAAGGAAAGTGCACCGCATGGCGCGAATCAAGAAAAACCAATCCTACGGACAAGAATAGAATCCTGAAGTAAATCCATCCTTTGATTACCTTGTCCCACTTGGGTAGGAGCTCTTTAGTTTGTAAGAAATGCCGCAGAAATTGGAAATAAAGCGCTGTTATTAGGTTTGAAGAACCAAAACCAAGGTATATGCCCAACCTAGGATGCTCATTCAAGATAGTAACAAAATTGAAACTGTGGTAACTGTAAAAAAGCAGCGAGAGAGAAAACAGGTACAGAGCATAAAACAAATAGGTTTTGTCTCTGAGTGAAATAAAAATGGCCAAATTGTACAGTAGCATGATCCACACCACACCTTGGAAAATGCCTTGCAGCGTGTTCCTTTCATATATAAATGCATGCCACTCGTCGGGGCTTTTTAAGGCGATGTTGAAATAGTTGAACATGTTTGGTGCAGGCTCAAGTCTTATAAATAAAGTGACGGTTTCCTGTTCTTCGGGAATCAGGATTTTTACCTTATTACCCCTTTCTATTTTTACATCTCTTTCAGATACTTTTCTAAAATCGCCTGTTTTTTTATGTTGGTAGCTTAAATCTTCTGCCATGAAAAAAACATCGATAATGCTGCCGGCGCCAACTAATAAAAACCATTCAGCATCATATTGCAGCTTGTTATTGACAGTTACTTTGGCCCAATGGCAACCCTTAAAAGGCAACACACGGCGATAAGCATCTTTTAGGGGCACTGTCTGGTAACTAGAAAAGTTTTCTTTAAAAGCATTGGCTGCTACATTTTCTATTTGGTAAGTACAAAGGCTATCGTAAAAGTATTCAATGTACTCTGTTATATAAAAAGTGCCTTGTTTTTCTGTAAGGCTAAAGATTTCTCCAGGTTTTACTTTTTGTTGATTATAAAAACCCTGTTGAGCATGCAATCGGGACAAGCACATGATAAGGAAAAAGAAAAAAATTGCCCTTTGCATATGGGTACAGCTCAGTTAAAAAAGTTGAATTTGCCTAAAGTAAAAGTATCTTCCATTAAAATACAATAAGTAATTGATGTTGGATACTTACACAAAGTGCTCAATTTACAGAATTTCATAAAATAAAAACTACTCGCTGCAGGCCACCACACCTAAAGTGCTAAATACCCCAGCTGTGTGGTATTGTAAATGCTTTTAGCTATCTTCAAAAAGCATTAATGTTCACCACTACGATTTAGATTATGTCAGCACTATGGTATTTTGAAAATGTAAACCTTTATCATATTCTTTGTCCTCATAAAGTAAATAGGTACCAAAAGGAGCACCAGTTTAAGGCATATAAAAAAGGAGATTTTATTTATTTTAAAGAAGCATACAGTAGGCATATTTACCTTATTAGCGAAGGCAAGGTTAAGCTTGCCACTTACACCGAAGATGGCAAAGAGATGATCAAAGCCATTTTAACCAAAGGTGAGATTTTTGGGGAAATGGCGCTCTTGGGAGAACAAAAAAGAAAGGATTTTGCCCAAAGTATTTCTGCCAACACAATCCTTTGCCCTATGAGTGTAGAGCAGATGTATGAGTTAATGCGAGAGAACCAGCAGTTTGGCTTGGCAATACATAAACTCATTGGACTTAGGATCAGGAAACTAGAACGCCGCTTAGAGTTGCTTTTTTTTAAAGATGTAAAAACCCGTTTAATTGAGTTTATTAAAGAATTGATGGAAGAGCAACCTGATTTTCAGAAAACTGAAAAGGTAATTATACCAATGGTCTATACACATAAAGACATTGCCGATCTAATAGGTTCTCGCCGCGCTACGGTTACTTCTTTGCTCAATGAGTTAAAAGAAGTGGGTTATATAGATTACAGCCGAAAAAAAATCACCATTTTAAATAAGGATGTTTTTAAAGAATTAGCCGGGGTGAGTGGGTGATGATTTTGGAAAAAAAGTTACTAAGATAACTATGCCTCCAAAAACTCCACCACTGTTTCAATCACTTCCCTGTCTTTGATAATTTTGTAATGTCCTTTGCCCTTGGTTACACAAAGCTTTACAAAAGGATTTTTTGAGACTATGCGCTCACTGTAAGATAGGGGGATCACCGTATCTTCATCATCATGTATCAATAAGCATTCTTTAATTTGGGTCTCTTGCATGCGATCGGCTATCTGAAAATACTCTATTGGTTTGTTAGCAATGGAGGCTAACTTCAATTCAAAGTGTTTTTGCACTTTAGAGGGAAGATCCAATATTGTATAAACCTCATTCAATACATCTTGCAGCCTGTTTGGCGAGGTAATCATGGCCAATTTTTTTATATTGAATTGAAGTTCTGCTTGAGAGCATGCATATACTGTAGCCCCACTTCCCATAGAGTGTGCGATAACATGATCTACACCACCTACTTGTTTGGCTACCTCGGCAATGGTTTCGCCAAAGTCTAGCAAATTGCTTTGTTTGCCCGTAGAGTTACCATGCGCAGGTGCATCATGGGCAATAACCTGATAACCCATTTTTAACAAAGGAGGCACGAAATTTTGCATATGGGCTGCTTTGGATTCCCAGCCGTGTGCCAAGAGTACTTTAGGACCCGTACTACCCCAGGTGTAAACTTGTATGTCTCGGTTTTTAAAGTCAATTGCAAATTGCCGGGCCTCGTCCATAATGGCTGAGTTTTTACCACTGCTTTTTTTGTTGCGTGGTGTAGCAAATAGCTTAAAAGCATAGTTGGCTGCTAAGCGAGGAAAAACAGGCCCCATAGTTCTAAATCCAAACTGAAAAGCCTTGAGTAAAAAAGAGGTTGACTCAGCATGAGATTTTTGGACTTTGCTGCTTTTTTTATCATTATTTAAGGTTTCATTCATAACAAGTTTATTTAATATACCGACCAGTATATTTTTATTTAAAAAAATTAGATTTTCAATTCAGTTTGTATAATTCTACGGTAGTGGCGCATTACCTTGTGCAGTGGTTCTAAAGATTTGTAGGTTTTGCCCAACATTACCCCACCTTCAATCATGGCAATAAAGAGTACTGCATATTCTTCTGCATTTACTTGAGGTTTTATCTGCCCATATTTTTTGCCCTTTTCAATTATAGAGATGATAGAATTTTTCCAGTTTTCTATGGCAGCGATTACCCTTTCATTCAATTTTGGATGGGTGTCATCGGCTTCGATGGCCGTATTTAAAATAGCACAACCGGCAGGTAAGCGATGGGCTTTCATACCCTCAAAATAATAAGTTTCAAACACCAAAAGTTTGTCTATGGTATTGTCTTTTTTGGCTATCTCTTGCCTCAGCGCCTCATTCATCTTAGCAATGTTGTGGTCAAAGGCTGCTAATTCTATTTCTTCCTTATTATTGAAGTTGCCATAAAAACTTCCTTTAGAAATATGCAAAGCTTCAGTGATCTGAGGGATAGAAGTAGCCGCATATCCTTTTTTATTAAAAAGGGCAGCGGCTTGTTTTATAATAGCTTGCTTGGTGGCTTCTGCTTTTCTCATAATATAAAAATATACCGACCGGTATAAAAAAGCAAATCCATGTAATTTTGGTTATCTGCTTTAAAGAAACAGAAAAGGAATATCTTTACTCTATTAATGGCTTTTTTTAAAGAGACGAATAGAAGATGAAGAAAAAACTGATTACTTTTCTAAATATAATTTCGGAGTATGGACAAATTTTAATTGGGGTTATATTGGCCAGTATAGGCTTAAAGGCCTTTTTGCTACCCAATGGTTTTTTAGATGGGGGCGTTACGGGCATAGCCATTTTAGTGAGCAAGCAAACAGACTTCAATATCTCCATTCTCTTATTCCTGATAAGCATCCCTTTTTTGATCTTGGCTTTCTTTACGGTTTCTAAAAGAATAATTTTTAAGTCTTTGCTGGCTATTTTGTGTTTGGCCATTTCTATTCAACTAGAAACCTTTGAGACCATTACAGATGATAAATTACTCATTGCCATTTTTGGTGGTCTTTTTTTAGGAGGAGGGATCGGCATCACTATCAGAAATGGCGCAGTGCTAGATGGCTCAGAGATTTTAGGCATATTTTTAAACGACAGATTTGGTATTAGCATAGGCAGAACGGTGCTCGTTTTTAACGTGATTTTGTTTGCCGTTACAGCAGCCGTGCTCAGCGTAGAAGTGGCCATGTACTCCATATTAACCTACTTGGTAACAGCCAAAGTAATCGATACTATTATAGAGGGCTTTGAGGATTTTATCGGTTTAACCATTGTGTCTAAAGATCCAGAAAGCATGCGCCAAGCCATTATTGAGCGCGTAGGCACAGGACTCACCATCTACAAAGGAGAGTCTGGCTATGGAGGTAGGGGGCAAAGGCGAGATATTCGTATTATCCACACGGTAATCAACAGAATTGATATTAAAAAGATGCATAGGGTGATCAATGATGTAGACCATACCGCATTTGTTATTGAATTTGAAGTCAGTAATATAAGAGGCGGGGTACTAAGAAGGTACTTTGACAGAAAACATAATAAGAAGACGGTACCGGTGCCACAAAACTTGTAGTTGACGACAAAATTTTTAGATTGTTAATGACCGACCGCTTAATTTTTTTAGTAAGGATTGTGGCAATTTAGGCCGCATTTACTAGCCAACTTGACTTTAAAGAACATTCAACAATCAAATTTTGGAAAAGATAATCCCCTTTGAAAATAAAGCAGAAGCTCAAAAAGTCTTAGACAATGGTGGCAGATTTTACAATATCTTAACCGATGCCGACGATGGTAAAATTGCATCAGCAGAAATGGCCGCGGCGGCAGGTGTATTTTCTGATAAACAAAAAATATGGCTTTATTTTGAGCTCGTTACCCTAAAACTAACAGATAGCGAGAAAATGTTTCTTGTAGATCAATTTTCAGAAAGCTTGAAAAAAGGTTACCAAGACGACAGGCCAGACTGGTTAAATGTTGAACAATTGGTCAACTATGAGGCATCTTACAAGCCGATTGTTTTGACCGGTATTCCCAAAAAAGTAAACAAAAAGACCGAGCTCAAGTCTTTTATCATGATGCCCGTTTCAACCGGTAGCATTACTTCTTTTAATAATGTGCCCATATATGAGTCTTACCAAGTGTATGAGATTGAAACTGAGACCAAAGACGAGCAGATCTTAATTGCCCATAGCGATGATATGAAAGTACTGCCCTCAAAAGAGATTATTTACGGTGGCGTGCTTAAACAACTTGCGAAAGAAGAGCAAGGAGAAAAACGCGATGAACACTTTTTGGAAATCATATACTATGTGGAAAAATAGTACTTTAACAATACTAGCTTGATACGGCCTGCTAAAAATTTTGAAGCAAATCTACTTTCTGAAATTGCCTTTAGCTCAAAAGCCTATTGGGGCTATGATGCTGCCTTTATGGAAAGCTGTCGCAAAGAACTGACCCTGACCGAAGCAATGGTGACAAGTGATTTTTGCTATGTGATAGAAGACTCGAACAAACTGCTAGGT
>CAKZMZ010000585.1 GCA_937129345.1 uncultured Thalassovita sp.
AAGGATTTCTATCTAATATATAAGGGTTTCTCGTTTGCCGTCCCCTGCCACTCCAACCGCTAGAGGATCGAGTAGATCGGAAATTGGCCCACTCGCTCAAGTTAAGCTTGCCCAATAAAACAGCACCTGATTCTCTTAACTTTTTAATGATATAGGCATCTTCTTTTGCTTTTGAGCCTGCTAGTGCCAAAGCTCCCGCTGTTGTTTGCATGTTATCGCCCGTATCGATATTATCCTTGATCATAATGGGGATGCCGTGCAAAGGTCCTCTTAGCTTTCCCTCGCTTCTCTCCTTATCCATTTGGTCCGCAATAGACAAGGCATCGGGATTCACTTCAATTACCGAATTGAGCTTTGGCCCATTTTTATCGATTTCATCAATTCTTTTGAGATAAAGCTCGGCAATAGAACGGGCGCTGTATTTTCCGCTTTCCATGCTCGCCTGCAATTCTTTTACTGTGATTTCTTCTAATTCAAATGGAGAAATGGAATTTTTAGCCTCTTGTGAAGCATTTTCCTTTTGTTCAGTCGCACAGCTTGAAAGACCAGTAACTGATAATAAACTACCTAAAGCTGTTCCCTGAATGGTTCCCCGAATAAACTTTCTTCTTAGCATGATCAATTCTCGTATGGTAAAAGCGAAATATAAATAATTTTATACTTTGTTGTACTAATTAAATAATGGATTGATGCTTAAACCTAAAGTTTCGATAGGGTGTTGTAAATTTAAAATCTATAAAAATTTATAAAGCTTATGAGCATCGAGCGCAAGGGAGATAAATTAATCATTAGTATTCCCGAAAATACTGACCCGGAAGGACTTCAGAGGTTAATTGACTACATAGAATACAATCAAATTACTATTAAAAGTAAGGCAAATCAAGAAGATGTAGATGATTTAAGCAAAGAAGTCAATGTTGAATGGTGGAAGAAGAACAAGGACAGACTTTTGGGCAAATGAAAATAATTATCGATACAAATATCATTTTTAGTGTTATTCTGAATACCAACAGCAGAATAGGAGATATTTTGCTAAATTCAGATGATACATTTAAATTCTATTCTGTCAATTATTTAAAAGAAGAAATTAATAATCATAAAGAAAAGCTGAATAAAATCTCAAAGCTTTCTCATCAAGAAATTGATGCTATAAAAACCAAAATTTATTCAAAAATCAACTTCATTTCTGAAGAATTAATTCCAGTAAATTATTGGGAACAAGCCTCCGAATTTGTGAAGGAAGTAGATATGGATGATATAGCTTTCGTAGCCCTTAGTATTTATCTAGAAAAAACATTTATATGGACTGGCGATAAAAAATTGCAATATGGGATAAAAAAAGCAGGATATGATAAAATATTAAATACTCAAGAAATTTTTAATATAAGAAAAAACTTAGAACAAAATAGATAACCATATACATTATGCTTACTTGGAAAGACGTCATACATTTTGCTGAAAAGGGAAATCCTACACCAGATAAAAGGGTGGAGAAAACCGAAGAAGAATGGAAAGCACAACTCAACGAAGAACAATTTTACATCACCAGAAAAAAAGGAACAGAAAGGGCCTTTACAGGTGCTTATTGCGAAAGTCACGAGCCTGGCAAATATGCTTGCGCTTGTTGCGGTACGCCGCTCTTTGATTCTACTGTAAAGTTTGAGTCGGGTACGGGGTGGCCGAGTTTTACCCAACCTGTAAAAGAAAATGCCATTAAATATGAGAAAGATACCAGTTTTGGGATGGTGCGGGTAGAAGTGATGTGCAATGTATGCGATTGCCATTTAGGCCATATCTTGCCTGATGGGCCAGCGCCCAGCGGCTTGCGTTATTGCATCAATTCGGCTTCGGTAAAGTTGCAGGATTGAAAAACCTCAACTCTGAGGAGGGTTTTAGGTCCTCCTCAGAGTTTTAATTATTTTTCTTCCTTTCATCCAAAAACCGCTTTAACCGCTCCACTTCATCCGTATTGATCAAATCAACGCCTGCATCTAACAGTACCTTCCAGACCTTTTCATCTTCTGGGGAGGCCCAAAGCCTTACTAATTTGCCTTCGGCGTGAGCAGCTTCAACCAAGGATTTTAATTTATTCAATTCTTTTGGCTTGATGTCACCTTTGCCTTTCCATTTTATCACTTTGGAATATCGCTGACTGATCAGGGGCATCACCTCGCTTGAATATCCTTTGCCCAAATCTTCGGGCCTGCCATCTATGGCAGCCATTCTAACTTTTGCATTTTGAATAGCTTCAATCGGCCTATTTCCAGAAATTACCGCCAAAACGGCACCGTCCTGCTTTTCACCATAAACCGTGTGAATCAAAATATTTCTATAGTCGAACAATTGATCATTGAGCACTTCAAAAGTGGCCTTACCGTCGGTTTTGATATCGATCAATAAAAGTAACGGGCCTTCTGAATCGCTGTAAACACTGCCCCCTCCCCTTTCTACCAGACTGTCTAGTGGATAAAGATAGGCCTCTTCTAAATCGGGCAATGTTATCCTATTCTTGTATACAGGCATATTATGCGCTACATACAAATCATCATTGATTAGTACAATGTCCGCCTCTATACTTTTAAAACCTAAATTAATCGCATCAAAAAGTGGGGTTTGCCGAGTGTAATCATTGTGCGAATGGGCATTTTCTAAAATGGTAACTTGCCCTTTTGTAACCAAGGGTATCGCAAAAATCAGGAACAAAAAAAGCAGTGGCTTCATCTCATTCAATTGTTGTTAAAAATTCTGGATGAATTTCTACTTTTTCTGTGAAATCTCATATACTTAAGCCCCTCATTTTTTCAAAAAAGGCAAAACTTGTTCATTCCAGATAGCATAGCCCCTCTCGTTCATGTGTAGATTGTCTTCCAAAAAGATTTCAGGCTTGGGTTTGCCGTCTTCATTTAACATTGGTCTCCAAACATCGATATATGTGAGATGATCTCTTTTTGAACAATATTTTGCTATCGAGGCATTGGCCTCAACCATTTCTTCGGCTAAATTCCAGCGTGATACACTCGGTTTTATGGCCACAAAACCTATTTCGCAATCCGGCAAAGACTTTTTAACTTTTTTCACAAAAGTTTTGAAGTCTTTAAACACCTGTTTCGGTGATTTGCCTGAAGCAATGTCATTGTCGCCTTCATAAAAAACAATTTTGCTAGGAGCGTATTTAAGCACCAATTCGTCAAAATAGTAAATAGCATCACTGGTCTGTGAACCTCCGAAGCCTCTGTTGATCACTCCAAAATCCTCAAACTTCTCCTCTGCTTCTTTCCACATGCGGATAGAAGAACTGCCCACAAAAACGATTTTACCCTTATCGGGCATTTCTTTTTGGTCTGCCTCTGCAAAGGCAGCTATTTGGTCGGCAAACCGAGTAGGGTCTTGAGCTTTGCAATCCTCGAGTAAACCCAAACCCAAAATGATGGTAACGCAGGCTAGTACAATGAGCTTCATATTTAACTTTTTTTGTTTGAAATGTTTTTCTTCTGTCTTTGAGCCTTTATCGCTCTTATGTCCTCTTCTTTAGAAAGTTTTTCGGGCACGATGCCATGTTTTAAAAGGGTTTGGCGAATATCTTGGTTACTTTCGGCGTGTTCTTCACTGATATCGTATTCGTTGCTCAAATCCTTGGAAACCACGTTAAAATCGGTAATGGAAGTAGCGAAGTCCTTACCCTTCAACAAAACTACTGAA
>CAKZMZ010000586.1 GCA_937129345.1 uncultured Thalassovita sp.
ATAGCAGTGGTTGGCTCTGCCTTGGTACTCAACGCCTCTGAAAATTTTGAGGAAATTGAGGTAATTTCAAACGATAAGCAAAGCGAATTCGATGAATCAGCCAAACAGGCGGTATTGGTGTTGCCCGAACTGCAATTAGCCAAATATCCCGAGATTGCCACCGATATTAAAAAGATAGATATTAATGGTCAGAAATCGGTAGAACTTTTTTACAGAAAAGCTTTCCGACCGATTTTTAACGGACATGTCGCTGTGCTCAACGAGTTGAGGGACCGCATTGCGGTAATTAAAAAAGAAACAGAGCAGATAAAGACCATTCCTGATAACTACCGCAGAAAAAAGGCGATTGACAGGCGTAAAAATGATCTATTTTTTAGAGTTAACAATTTTATTAAGGAAGAACTGATCAATGAGGCCTTAAAAAAACACGAAGAAACTCTTTCTGAAGGCCTACAGTGGTACGAAGAAAAATTGCAGGGAGATTTTAGGCAGTTCCCTTCAAAAATGACCATTAAATTCCCAAAAGAAGATTTTAAGGTTAAAAAGACCGCCCGACCCGGTCTTAAAAACTACAAGCGCTATAAGCTGTTCATACATTGGTTTATAGGTGCACCTGTTACGCACAGCATCAATTACAGAGAGGTAGCAAGGTATTTTCAGCTTAATAACAGGCGGGTATTTGTTTCTAAACTACTATTATTATTCTCTGAAGAAGAAAGCGGTTTCTATAGTAAAGTGAGAAATGACATCAACGCCATTGTGCACTATCTGGATGAAACAGAGCGGAAAATATGGCAAGAAGACGACGCTTGGGAAGACCAAAGTGAGCTGCTAGAAATCGATAAGAATATTTCAGACCAACTGCTCGCATTAAAAAATCTATCAGAACTTTATTTGGGTAGGTTAAAATTAGAGTTTAGAAAAAATCTACAGTTGATGAATAATGAGATGGCCAAAATTGACGTGGACCATATCATTAAGAAAAAGCGCAGAAAACCTAGCTATTACGAAGGCCTATACTCAGAAATGACACAGTTCCCCGAAGATTACTCGGCCAAGGTCATGACTTCGCTCAATAAAATATTGATGGAACTGGCCATTAATGCGACTAAAAACCGAATTGAGACCATTAACGAGGAGTATCTGGCCTTTATGAAAAGGGCAGTTGAACAAAAATACTTCAAAAAATTAGATACTATTATTTCAAGCCTAGAGAACAATAAGGATGTAAGCGAACTGCAAAAGATCAAGTTGGAGGATAACCTAGAGAACAGTCTTTCTGAGGCCTTTGGCGAAAATCAACAAAAAATGCTGGCCCTTACAGAAGAAATGCCTGAGAGCATGGAAATTTATGGCTCTAGCGGTGAGGAAGATACACTATCTATCCCTATTGCCCGCATGACAGAATACTTCTTAAAATCGAAGTACGAAAATGCAGTAGGAAGCCAGTTAAAGAGCTTGCTAGATATCTTAAAACGTTCTATGCATACTGTTAAAGATTTGCTCAATCTGGCTCAGTTTAACTTGGAAAATACCTCTGAAACAAATGCCTCCAAAAAAGAACAAACCGAGAGTAAAAAGGAGATCCTTGAAGATGTAGCAAACAAAATAAATGCTGAAAAGGAAAATATGGATACTAAGCTCGAAGCGTTTGAAATTTTTGCCTCTACTCAATTGCAGCATACCTTTGACCCACTTTCCTCAATAAAAATTGAAGAAAGTGCTACCGACTTTGTATCGGGACTGCGCACGTACCAAAGCAAACAGGTCATTTCTATAGTTAAAAGATTTAGAAGCGAATTTGAACAGTTTTTTCAGCAGCAAATCACCCGTTTGTTCTACAGCAGAAGTCGGGGCATTTTAATAGCTAAAAAGCTTAACAAAGATTCAGGGCTTGCCTCAACCAACAGTCACCTACTCGATTTAAAAGAAAAGGTCAATATCAACGAAAACGTAGTGCAGGCCATTCCGCCTTATTACTACACGCTATTTAGTAACCGATCAAACATCAACAAAGATTTTTGGGTACCAAGGTCCTTAGAAGAAAACGCATTCAATAAAGCCATAAAGAGGTACAAAAGTGGCTTTTGGGGCGGCATTCTCCTACTCGGTGAAAGAAACGTGGGCAAAACTGCTTTTTGCAGATATGTGCAGGAAAGGCATTTGAAAAAACAAACGACCTTCTCTGTATTCCCTACGCCACAGGGCATGTATCAGAAAAGCGATTTTGAAGAAGCCTTGAGAAAAGCTACCAACAAGAAAGGTACTGCCAGAAACATATTAAATCGCTTGCCCGAAGGCAGCATACTTATGATTCATGACCTTGAATTGTTTTGGGAACGCACTGAACAAGGCATGGAAACCGTCCACTTTTTAAAGGAACTGATGGACAGCTACAGCCATAAAATCACCTTTATCATCAATATGAACCCTTATGCTTATAAGCTCATTGACCAACTTACCGATTTTGGCTCCCATTTTATAGAAGTCATAAATTTCTCTCCGCTCAATGCCGAAAAATTGAAAGAACTGATCATGAAAAGGCATCAATCAAGCGGGTTGGCCTTGCGGTATGAGGTAGATGGCCCTAACTTAAATCAAGTGCAGCAAGCGCAGCTTTTCAATAAATATTTTGATTACAGCGAGGGAAACCCCGGCACGGTACTGAATGGTTGGTTGGCCAATATCAAAAAAATAAATAGCGAGGCATTGGTGGTTTCCAAACCCGAATATCCTTCGCTAAGCGGCCTCAAAGAACTCAACGATGACTGGTCTATGCTTTTAGCACAATTTATTTTGCACAAACGCCTAGATAACGAGAAAATAAATAGAATAAGCAATTGGAGCCCTTCCAAAATCAACTCCGTTATTTTGGCCATGACTAGGGCAGGCATCATACAGGAGCGTTCTACAGGCGTTTTTCAGATAGATCCCTGCATGCATCCGTTTGTGGTAAAATCATTAAAAGAAAGGGAGGTTTTACAATGAACTGGCAAGATATTAAAACCAAAATAATAGAACAGACGCCTTTTAAGAAAAAAATAAAGGCGGTTTCTGAAGATGGGCAAAAAAGGGCCATAAAACATGTATTTGAAAAAAAGGTAATTGGGCAAATAGATGTGGAGCAACTAAAGCAGTTGATCTACCTTAGCCCTTGGATCGCTATTGGCCAAAAACATACCTGTAAAACTTTAGTGAAAGAAAATGGCGAACAGTTGTTGCAAGTTCAGTTTAAGGCATTGAGCAAGGAAAAAATCCAAGCTGTAGAGGCCATGCTCAATACATTTTTAGATGAGCATCATAAAGCTGTGGCTAAAGCAGATGAATGAAAATTAAGCCCTCCTACCTGTATAATTTCAAAGTAACCATTGGATCTTTGTTTCCCTTTATTCCATCTAGTTTTCCTTTTAAATAGTTTTAATACCACTAAGAGCATTTCTTTTACAAGAGTTAAAGAAATATTACTACATTTGTTCTACAAAAGTTGATGTAATAACAAAAGTACTTTAGTTAAAACTTATAACAATCAATGGGAAACCCGATAGGCAATTTAGAGGAAATGATACTCCTTGT
>CAKZMZ010000587.1 GCA_937129345.1 uncultured Thalassovita sp.
CGGCAGTAGAGTCTATGCTCATGGAGTAATTGCTCATTACTTCCACATCAAAGGTATCTATACCTGACTCTTCTACTTGCTTTTCGTAATCTTTCAATACTTTTTTAAGCTCTTTTCGGGTAAACTTTTTCCTTTCTTTTAGAGCAGTTTCAGGTTCGGTTTCGGCTAGGTTGGTGAGTTCTTCTTCTTTTTTGAGTGCGGCTACCAACTCCTTTTCTGTCTTTTCATCTAAAACCTCAATTTCGGTATCCTCAAGATCGGGGTTGAGCGTAATATCGTAATCACTTACTGTAGCCAAATATTTATATTCGAACTCAATACCGAAAATTTTACCCGTTACATCAAACTTGTGGCTTACTGGTAACCAGACTTGTTCTATAATTGGCTCGTAAATCTGGTTTATCTTAAATTTAATGCCTTGTTTGTAAGTGTAAAGGTTTAAGCTGTGGATGCTCCACACGCCATCTACAATGTAGATATAGCCAGCAAATACATCGTCGCCTTTGGATCGTGGGATTACTTTGATCTTATTGATTTCGGTATCTTTTTCTCCGTAGCTTCCCTCAAATTTAAAGCGGTAATAGGCAAAAGCCCTTGGTGATAGGGGAGAAACGGCCGTAACGACTTTGGGTTCATAAAAACTACTGGTAATGTAGCCATTAGGACTCGTAGAGTTGTCATCGCCTGAGGTGCGCACGGAGATTACCCTTTCTTTTATGGTATTTGGTCGGGTATAACTGATTTCGCTAATGGACTCAGTTAAAAAAACCGTGGAGGTATCAATGCCTTCGTCTTCAATGGCCTTTCTTAAGAAAAAGGGATAGTCTTTGAGTCTTCCGCCACCTTTAATGTACACTTGAGAGGTGTACGCATCTACCTGCAACAAATGGTATTTGCTCTTGGCAATGGCCTTGCGCATAATGGCATAAGCAGGATCCTCTCTTTTAGAGTTTACTTGAACTTCTTTTAGTTCTATTACTTGGCTTTTCATGTTAATGTCTATATTGACAAAATCATTGCCGACCTGCACTTCTTTATCGATAGCGGTGTAACCTAGGTATCTAAAAGTTATATTGTAAGTACCTGGTTTGAGTTTGTATTCGTAGTAGCCTTCGAGATTGGTGCTGGTACCTGTACCGAGCTCTTTAATATAAATGGTAGTAAACGCCAGCGGTTCGCCGTTTTCGTCGCTTACATTTCCCTTAATGCCCTGAGCGTATAATTGGCAGGTAAATCCAATCAAAATTGCGAGAAATAGATATGCTGTCTTTTTCAAATTACTTATAGTTTCAGTAAAAGTATAAATCATTTGTTTATAGCATTATGATGCCAGTTAAAAGTAATAAGTTGTCTACTTAGTTTCCCTATCGAGTTTTATCTTACAAAAGATTTGATTTTTTTTAGTGATGGTATTTATTCATGATGAGTGGATTTGAAACCAATAACTTGGTATAATTATTTTAATCGCCCTCATTTGTATTGAGGGTGAAAGAGTGTGGCATTTGTAATACCATGATAGCATCGCGCCACCCATTGCACCCGAATTACAAATTCAATCGATGACAAGATAAATTTACAATCACAATCGACTGGTCAAATTCTCATTTGCGAGTATATGTCAGGGAAAATCACGGCTTTTATCAGTAAACTTTTTATATTGAATTTCTATTCTTATTAAGAAACCGGCACCTACAAAAAAAGAAGATGAATATAGTAAAGCACCATACCATAAAAGAAATTGTAGAGAAGCAATTTTATAGATTTACCGAACCAAAATTGCGCGAGTTAATACAAGAACATGGCGTTTTTAAAAAGGCCAAAGCGGGAGATATCTTGATGGATATAGGAGAATTTATTAAAAGTATACCGCTAATTTCTAAGGGAGTTATCAAGATTATTAGAGAAGATGAAAATGGCAATGAGATATTTCTCTACTACCTCAGAAGTGGAGAGACTTGTGCCATGTCTCTTACTTGTTGCATGGCCAGTCAGCGCAGCCAAATTAAGGCAGTGGCTGTAGAAGATACCGAAATGATCAAGTTGCCCTCGCACTATATGGATTCTTGGTTAGAGCAATTTCCTAGTTGGAAGTCTTTTGTGATGGAGGTTTATCAAAAGCGTTTTCAGGAGCTGCTGCAAACCATAGATAGCATTGCCTTTCTTAAAATGGATGAGCGCCTGCTCAAATACATTAGAGACAGAGCAAAAACGACCAACAGCAAGATAATTAAAGCTACGCATCAAGATATAGCCGAGAAACTGAATTCCACTAGGGTAGTTATTTCTCGGCTATTGAAACAGATGGAAAAAGAAGGTTTGATCAAAATGGGGAGGAACAGCATAGAACTGCTTTAGCCTCTCCAAGGCCTTTTTCTGTTGTTTACTTGCGCTAAAACATCAAGTGTAATGTTCACATCTTCTATTACTTGAAAGTCGTACATGCCGACACACAAAAAATCGGCCCCGTTTTCAAAAGCGTATTGGAAAGCATCTTGTGGTTTTATAGCACCTGCGGCCAGTACTTTAAAGGCAATCCAAGGAGCTTCTAAGGCTTCCATAAAAGCTATGGTCTCTTCGGGTTTGTAGCAATACATGTTATCGTGCTGCTCTTTGTGGCCTGCAGACCAATAATTATGATGGTGCAGGGTTTTCATCCAAAAATCGGGTTTAAAGCCTAGCTCTACTGATTTTTGTATGGTTTCCAACCTATGTGCTCCAATACCTACAGGAATGTTGTATTGCTTCATGTGCTCAAGTGCCTTCGCCATTAAATCGTACTGGCCTAGTCTAACAAACTGATCGGCAGTTTCGCCTTGTATATAGCAGGCAGAAGCGCCATTGGCAACAGAATCATCAATCACTTTTAAATAACTTTCAAACGGAATGGGATGTGGGCCTTTGTCGTCCCACTGCAAACCAGGGCAGTCAGAAATAAACTGAATTTTACCACCTGTTTTTTTCCAATAGTCGTTGATTACTCTACTTAAAATAGGATTGGTCAGCAAGGTATTGATCCCACATTTTTCTGCCAGTTGCAGGGTTTCGAATACTTTTTCGTCGTGGTGGTAGGCTTTCACCAATTTAGACACATACAACAAATCTCTGGCATGTGCCCAGCCTCCAATTAGGTTACCACCCAAGAACAAGCGACTGATCTCCATATTGCCGATTTTGCCTTTAGGCACCTGCCCTTTGAGTTCATCCATATTACTAAAGTGGAAGGTCTTTATGGTAGCGCTGCTTTTGCCATCCATGCCAGCTTGGTTCATTAGGTGTTTTTCTTCCATGCTGTCCCACTGTTTTTTTTGCCAGTAAGCCAAACCAAATGCACCGAGTATAGGAATGCTTGCTAGGTTTTTGGCCAATTCCCTTCGTTGCTTTTTGTTTCTGTTTACTTTTCCTTTTTCAGGGTTTGCTGTTAGTGCTTCCCATTCTTTATGTGCGGGTATTTTTTTCGGTTCAAATAGATGAAGTAAGTTGCCTATACCATAAAGTTTTTTAGATGGCATGAGTGCCAACATAATGAGCAACATGCTTTCGATCAAGGTTTTGTTTACTAGGAGGTAGTTGCCTTCTGTGGCATTGCCGTAGTCAAACCCGATAAATGGCGGATAGGCCAAATAATACAACAATAGAAGCATTGCCGCAGCAATGGCCGCAGTTCTTGTAAAAATGCCAAGCATAAGAAAAAGCCCTGTACCTGTTAAAACAATGATATTTGCCCAATCTGTTATGCCGAGCAAAACTGGGTCTGAGGCCAGCCACTGAAAAAAGCCACTGAAAATCCATTTGGAGTTGAGCAAGTAGTCGGCCGCAGACCAAGCGGGGTCGGTGAGCTTTACCAGCCCTTCATAAAATAAGTGCCAGCCTACAAAAATGCGGGTTAAAGTAGCAGGGATTCGCCACCATTCTCTAGATGCTTTTTTTACTGGTTTGGGAGCGGTTAGGGTTGCCATTTTTACTTTCGATTGTTCTAACGACTAGTTAGCAAACTGTATAAAAAATTAGAAAGCATTCAATCAATAAGACTTATGATTTTGGTCAGGAATCAGAAAAGTAACCCTATTGGCATTAAAGCTTTTGAAGCCTTCTAATTTATGATTACCTTCATGGTGAAATCACCAATACCTTATAAATAACATGCGTAAATTTGTTTATTCTGCCGTTTTAGTCGCTTCTGTCTTTTTCATTTTTTTAGCTCTTGTGCAAAAAGAACTCCCACATGAAACCGCTCTAAATCTACTTAGTGGTTTAGATAAGACTCAAAAGGGAAAAATCATGTACACTTTTGAGGATAGTGCCAGTACAACATGGCATTATTTACCTTGGAATAGTTTTGAAAGGCCGGGAGTTTCTTTAAAAGAGTTAGATCAGCAACAAGAAGCAGAAGTGTTTAAATTGCTGCAGTTTTTTTTGAGTAAAAAAGGTTATGAAAAAACCAGGGCCATTATCGAGCTAGAAGATGTATTGAAAGAACTGGAGAAAAATCCTGTAAAAAGAGATAAAGAGCAGTACTTTGTATCTTTTTATGGAGAACCCTCTGCTAGCGAACCTTGGGGCTTTCATTTCCAAGGGCACCATGTGTCTTTGAACTTTACTATAGTAGGAGAAGAAGTGTCTTATACGCCAAGGTTTTTTGGCGCCAACCCTGCCAATGTGCCAAGCGGCCCCAAAAAAGGCTTGAGGGTACTCAAAGCAGAAGAGGACATGGCTTTTGAACTGGTCGGCATGTTAAATGACGCACAAAAGGAAAAAGCCATTATTCAAGATAAATCATTTTACGACATACAAAGCACCAACTTAGCAGATGTTTCGCCCTCCATTCCCGATTTGGAAAATATAAAAGGCAAAGGCTTGGCAGTTAAAGAGATGGATGCCGATCAGCAGAAGTTGCTCTTTGCAATAATTGGAGAGTATATTTCTGCAGTACCTAAAGAAGTGGCCGAAGCAAGAATGAAAATCATACAAGAAGAAGAAGAAAAAGACCAAATTAGATTTGGCTGGGCAGGTGCTACCGAGCACGGTAAAGGCCATTATTACTTTATTATGGGAGAAGAGTTTTTGATTGAATTTGACAATACCCAAAACAACGCCAACCACATCCACACCGTTTGGAGAGATTACGATGGCGACTGGGGCAAAGATTTGATTAGGGAACACTACAAGAGTTCTGACCACCATCATTGATATTCTAGGTAATTTTGAGAAGTAGTAATTAACCATTACTACCCTCTCGGTCTTAACCTCACAGGTCTCGAAAAACAAGCCACTGGTGCGGGTCTTAACGCAGTGCGACCCGTATCAAACAATTGGGCTAGGGT
>CAKZMZ010000588.1 GCA_937129345.1 uncultured Thalassovita sp.
CTCTGTTAGATATACATCTCAAATCAGACCTGCAGGGCGAATTGGGCGCCAATAATGACATCATGTACATCTACATATTTTCTGCGGTGGCTATATTCATTTTGATTATAGCCTGCATCAACTTCATGAACTTGGCCACAGCCCGATCTGCCAACAGAGCCAAAGAAGTAGGTATTAGAAAAGTAATGGGCTCTTATCGACGCCAATTGATCTGGCAGTTTTTATTAGAATCTATTTTGATAAGTACCATTTCGTTTTTGATTGCCAGTTTGGCGGTTCCTTTTTTATTGGATCCTTTTAATGAGTTATCAGGCAAAGCCATAGAGCTCAATTATTTAGAAGATTGGTACATACTTGCTTATTTACTTTTGGGTGCCATTGTTGTAGGTTTTTTGGCGGGTAGCTATCCGGCTTTTTTCCTCTCTGCTTTTACTCCCGCTAAAGTGTTAAAGGGCAGTATTAGAACGGGTGCTAAAAGCAGTGTACTTAGGAGTTCTTTGGTGGTTTTCCAATTTGCCACTTCAATTATCTTAATTGTAGGAACTATGGTAGTTTACGATCAGCTAGACTACATCCAAAATAAAAACCTTGGTTACAACAAAGAACAAGTGCTGATCCTAGAAAATACCTATCTCTTAAAGCGGCAAAATGCTGAAAGCCTTAAAAATGAAATGCTGCAACTCTCTGCGGTTAAATCGGCTTCGCTCACGGCAGATATACCAATCAATGGAGCCAATAACAACACGGCATATTTCCCTGGAAACAACCCCAATAATGACCAAACTACGGTGTTGGCTCAATTTAATGTAGACCATAATTTCGTTAAAACCATGGGCATAGAAATTATAGAAGGCCGCGATTTTAATGTAGAAAATGCCGCTGATTCGCTAGGTGTGATCGTGAACGAGGCCACTGTAAAAAACTTTGGTTGGAAAGAACCCATTGGTCAAGAGTTGGGCACATTTACTTCTAATGAAGGTGATATTTCTATTTACAGAGTAATAGGCGTTGCCAAAGATTTTCACTTTGAGTCTTTAAGACAGAATATAGGTCCATTGGTGATGCAACTGGCAAGATGGCAAAACAGATTGGCTATGCGATTTGAACCAGGGCAAACCCAAGAAGTGATCAACACTTTAGAGCAAAAATGGAAAGGCCTGGCCCCCGGTCAACCTTTTACTTATACCTTTTTAGATGAATCTTTCTCTAAAAACTATGAACAAGAAGAAAAGGTAGGCTCCATCTTTGGTATTTTTGCTGGCTTAGCAATTTTTATCGCCTGCCTAGGCTTATTTGGTTTGGCTTCATTTACCACAGAACAAAGAACCAAAGAAATTGGCATTAGAAAAGTACTTGGCGCTTCTACTTCGGGAATTATCGTTCTGCTTTCCAAAGAGTTCGGAAAACTTCTGCTCATTGCTTTTGTAATTGGATCTGCAACTGCGGCCTTGATCATGAACTATTGGTTCTTACAAGATTTTGCCTTTAAAACCAACTTGAGTTTTTCTACATTTTTAATTGCAGGAGGTTTAACTTTTTTAGTGGCTTGGTTTACCATGTCATATCAATCTTTAAAAGCGGCCATAGCCAAGCCTGTAAATTCTTTAAGAGCAGACTAACTCTATTCGATCCTTCATTTAATCGAATGCTACTGAACGGCACTAAAATTTAGTGCCGTTCTTTTTTTCGTATTCTCTTCCGTAAATTTATCGCTGTCTTTCATCAAAAAATAAAGCAGACTTTAAATAAAACTGAAACCATGAAAATATTCTTTTTAGCTCTACTCTTAGCGGTATTCCCTTGTTATTTAACCCTTGCCCAAAACACTTGCTTAGATAAGGCCTCTCTCAAAACCTTAGATGCCCAATACGAAAAAGCCCTCTTAGAATCTGACGAAGATTTTTTGGAAAATCTATTGGCCAAGGATTTTATCTGGGTGCACAATCATAATTCTATGACCGATACCAAAGACGCACTGGTAAAAAGGGCCAAAAATTCAACTGCAACAGGCAATACTAGGGCAAGAACTCAAAGTAATGTACAGGTAATTATACTTGGTGCTACTGCCGTAGTTACCGGCATTACCGTCGTAGACAGAGGTCCCAAACCCACTACCTACCATTTTATGCGCACCTATGTGGAGTTAGATGGAAAATGTAAATTATTGGCCAACCATACCATGGCAGTACCTGAAGAAAAATAGTATTTCAAAAAAATTAAATTTTAAGATACGGCTTTAGCATGTTTTAAAAAATATCTCCTACATAACTATTTCCTTATCTTTGGCGACTTATGAATGAATATTTTAAGTCGATAATATTACAAATAACCGGCGCTTCTGCTTTGATAGGCCAAGAAAACATCCAAGATTTATGGAGTGGCTACGGTAAAATTATGCGAGTGAGATTAAAAGGTGCTGATATTGATAATGTTGTTATAAAACATGTAAAGGCTTCTGCCTCAAGCAAGCATCCCCGCGGTTGGAACACAGACATTGGCCACCAAAGAAAGGTAAAATCTTACCAAGTAGAAACCAATTGGTACAGCAAATACAGCAAGCACAGCCTAGCAAGACTGCCAGAATGTTTGGCAGTTAAAACACAAGATGATGAAGTTTTGATTGTTTTGGAAGATTTAGATACAGCAGGTTTTCCTCTACGCAAGCGCACTGTTAATTGGGAAGAAATAGCCGCATGTTTGGAGTGGTTAGCAAAATTCCATGCAAGTTACCTAGATAAAGCGCCCGATGGACTTTGGCAGGTGGGCACTTATTGGCATTTGAAAACCCGACCTCAAGAACTAGCAGCTTTAACGGATAACAAATTGAAAGAAGCCGCACCATTGATTGATCAAAAACTGAATACCTGTCAATTTAAAACCTTTGTACACGGCGATGCAAAGCTGGCCAACTTTTGTTTTGGAAAAGCTGGCCAAGTGGCCGGAGTAGATTTTCAGTACGTGGGCGGTGGCTGCGGAATGAAAGACGTAGCCTATTTTATAGGATCTTGTCTTTATGAAGAAGATTGCGAACGCTTAGAAACTCAAATTTTGGACACTTATTTTGACCATTTACACAATGCACTTGGCAAAAGAAACGAAACATTAGAAAAAGAATGGCGGTCTCTATATAGAGTGGCTTGGGCAGACTTTCACCGTTTTTTAAAAGGTTGGAGCCCCGAACACTGGAAAATAAATTCTTATAGCGAACAAGTAACCGCAGAAGTAATCAACAATCTATAAAATGGATTTATTACACTTAAGCAAAATAGCAATCAAAGCCGCTTTTGCCGCAGGAGAAATCATAAAGGAATACATCAATAAAGATGTTTTGGTAGAGAAAAAAACTGGCGGCATCAGCTACGCCTCGCAAGTAGTCACCAAGGTAGACAAATCCTGTGAAAAAGTCATCCTCTCCCATCTGTTCCCAACCTGTAAAACGTTCGATTTAGCGCTTTTATCAGAAGAAACCGAAGACGATGTTAAACGATTGAAAAAAGACTTTTTTTGGTGTGTGGATCCACTTGACGGCACGCTACCTTTCATCAACAAACAACCAGGATTTTCTGTGGCCATCGCTTTGGTGGCCAAAGACGGCACACCGCAAATTGGCGTAGTGTATGATCCTAGTACCGACGTACTTTATCATGCTATAAAAGGACAGGGCGCTTTTAAGAATCAAAAGCCCTGGGAAATTAAAGCTAAAAATGAATTTCTTACCTACGTTACTGACAAAAAACTAAAAGACACACCACGAGCAGCCAAAATAGAAGAGTTACTTGAAGATAAAGCAAGGCAATTGAGTTTGCAAGAAGTTAAAGAAATGGCCGGGGCAGGCTCTGTGCTAAATGCCATTCGAGTATTGGAAAATGGCCCTGCTTGCATGCTAAAGTTTCCTAAAAAAGAAAAC
>CAKZMZ010000589.1 GCA_937129345.1 uncultured Thalassovita sp.
GCTAAAGCAAGCAGTACCGGTAGCCATTATTCTAAAATCGCCACTAGAACAACCTCCCATAACGGCATCGGTAATTATTTTCCAACCATGTAGTAAGGAGTCGTCTGCAAGGTTTGCTGCGTTAAAATCAACAAGTAGCTTTAATTTAACAGGCATGATTCAATTTTAAGGCTAATTGGCATACCAGTCAAGCAGCCGTACTTCAATTTTTTTGTTTTTCTTGTTTACCAATGCCTTAAAAGCTTCGGTATCGCTAAATTTTCCACCGCCACCTCTGTAGTGAAATGGGTAAACGACTTTAGGCTTAAATTCTAGAACAGCATCGGCAGCTTGATCAACATCCATAGTATATGGCAGGTTCATGCATACAAAAGCAACGTCAATCTTCTTTAGGTTACGCATTTCCTTTATGTCTTCGGTATCACCTGAAATGTATATTCTCTTACCTCCCAAAGTCAAAATGTAACCATTGCCTCTACCTTTTGGATGCCTAGAGTCGTCTGTTTCTGGTAAATTGTACATAGGAACTCCCTCAACGTTCATTTCTTTCCAATCCATAGTTTCGCCATTGCCTAAAGTCTTTATCGCTGCAAAATCAATATCCTCTATTTGCTCGGCAACCGCTTTAGGTGCAATTAAGGTTGCTCCTGATGTGTTGAGGGCTTGTAAGGTCTCCTTATTCATATGGTCACCGTGTATGTCGGTAATCAATACCACCGTTGGGTCTGCATACTTGCCATATTTTTCTTCTCCCCCATAAGGATCTAAATAAATAATTTCGTCATTCCACTCAAGCACCATTGAGGAGTGTAACACAGGATTGATGATGAGCTTGCCTTTTTTAGTTTCTATTTCTTGAGGTTGTGCAATTAGGAAGTGGCTCATTAGCACAAGGCCAAATAGTAACATCTTTTTCATATTTATCTATATTAAAACAACAACATATGTACATACATATAAATAAACCGCTCAGGTTAAGAATAGTTTTTTATCGTATTAGATTAACAAAAAGAGCAATACTACAGTGATCTAGGGAAAGCTTTTTATAGCCAAAGGTCTATTGCTTGCACCACAATAAGATTTTTTTGGAGAACCTATGATTTTAATAAAACTTGCTATTGCTTTTCTTCAGAAGGGGCATTGCCGCCTTTCTCTACTTTTGTGATGAAATACTTAGAGTCTCCTCGCCAAAAAAAAGTGGTGAATTTTTCTTCGTAATGGAGGCGAACCCTTTCGCCAGATTGTTGTACGTTGTTTAAGTTATCGATTACTTCTTTTTCGCTCGATTCTACCGAAAATTCCCATGGATCGTTTATAGTGCCAACATCGAGCTGCCCCTCATAGGTCTTAAAGATGTATCCTTTTTTACTGATTTTCATGACTACGCCGCCGCGTGTACCCGTGCTATAGTTGCCAAAGTATAGGAATAAGAAAAAAAGTAATGATAAAACAAGTATGCCAATACCTACTTTAAGCGCTATGGATTTAAATTTTGATGCCATAATAATTTACTCAATGAAATATAGTGTGTACCCTAAAGCATTTCAAAAAATTAGACTTTGCCTTTTTTTTCGGTACAAATTTATAATTATAACTGCTTGAATTGTCATGCAGTTAAAAGAATTTCCCCTTTTCTAATTGGCTGTGGTTACATTTTCTTCACCGATGGGGTCCACCAAAAAATATATCTTTTCTATATCTTGAGAATGTAAATCTATATTATAGCCAGATTCTAGCAAATAGTTTTTGCAAAGTACAAAGCCCAAACCTGCCCCTCTTTCGTAAGGGTTAATAGAGTTTTTCAAGTAAAATTCTAATGAAAAAAGCGCAGGAAGCATCTTAGGTAAAATCTTAAAACCATCAATTCTGATTTCTAGGCTATCTGTGTCGTTTTGGTAAAAAGCTATGGTACCTTTTTTAGAAATAAAGCGGGAACAACATTCTATAAACAAGCTAAGAAAATTACTAAAGCTCTTCGGTTCTACATCGAAGGTTACCTTGTCAGGTATGTGATTTTCTATTAGGATTTGCTTTCGGGTAAGATCTTCTTCTACTTCGGCAATTTGTTTGTCTAATATGGTTTTTAACTCGAAGCTGCTAATAAAAGCGATTTCTTGTTCTTTGGGTCGCATCTCATGCTCAGACCATTTAACCAAGTTTTTGAGTAAACTGCTCACATCGTTTAAAGAGGCTTTGATGTTGTCTGCAACATATTTCATTTCCTCCTTAGAAAAATTATTGATGTTTTTGAATAGCAACTTTACAAAGGCTTTTAAAGAGTTTAGTGGCTCGTTGATATCATTTGACAGTACCGCAAAAAAAATGGTTTTGATCTCGTTGAGGCCCTTTAGTTTTTGATGTGCTATGGCGAGTTGTTGATTCATTTCGCTCAGTTCTTTCTTTTGCTCCACAATCTTTTGAAAGTAATCATAAGATTGCAACGCCGCCCTTGCCCGAGACAGCAACTCCATTTTTTCTACTGGTTTTTTAATGTAGTCTGTTACGCCTTTTTCAAAAGCCTTAGAGAGATCCTTGGGTGCTACCATAGCGGTAACCATAATCAGAGGTATGTCTTTTACTGTAGGGTTGGCCCTTACTTTTTCTAAGAGTTGTAAGCCTGTCATTCGGGGCATCATCCAATCGGCAATGATCAAATTAGGGTTTTTCCGCAAAATTAGTTCATAGGCAGTTTTGCCGTCAGGCGCACCAACTATAACATATTCGCTGCCCAATTCTTTAAGAAATTTTAAATTGGTTTGTAAGGAGGCCTGTTCGTCATCAGCCAAAAGTATGGTGTAGGGCATGTTATAATTTACAGTTAAAAAAACTTGGCGCTATTCGCTTACTTGAATTTAAATGTAATAAAACTAATCTGAATTTAGGTAAAGATTTAGCATTAGAATTGGCTCATTGACTATTAAAAAGTAGATATTTAGTCTATTAGCCACAAATTTTTTGTTAAATACCATAATTCCCTTTCGTATGATGCCACTTAGTAAAACTTTATGTTTGAGGATTGACGCAATATAATTGGTGGTAAGGGGTAAATAAACGACCACTTCATATAAATTTGCACACAGACATCATCTGACTATCGCGGTGGAGTGATATTTTTTAAGGTACAATTGCCCATGAGATTGAAGAAGTTTGCGATATTTTTTATTGCCATTATAGTTTTTGGCCATTACTCAAACGCCCAAGACTGCAAAGCTGAGCAAATTTTTAATACTTTAAAAGTAGAATGCTTGCCTACGGGTAGTCATTTGTATTGCGTTTCTCTTGAGGTAAGTGATAAAACCGATGCAAATGGCAACGCCTTAAGGCATGTATGGTTCCTAGGCGATGGCAATATGAAACCCGGACCAAAAATAGAACACTGCTATTCTGAGTATGGCGAGTATGATGTAATATTGGTGAGCAGTAGAACTGTAGGAGACATCACTTTTAAAGATACAACGCATTATCCTTTAAATGTCGGAGAAATCGCTTTGATTCAAGAGATTAAAGAAGATAGGTTCCAGTATTTTTTTGATGGCTCTAGCGCTTTTATCAATAAAGACTATGAGATTATAAACTACTATTGGGATTTTGGAGATGGGCACTATGGTTGCGAAATGCTGGTGAGCAATCGCTATACCCAAGCAGGAGAATATGAAGTGCGTTTAATGGTTGAGGGTCGCTCTAGGAGCGGTCAAAAGCGTTTTATCTGCGGCAGCAAAAAAATACAAATCCGATAGTTTGAGAGAAGGAGTGTTTTTTTGTTCTACTACGCAAAAGTGTAAATTACCCGTGTGTTGTGGTGTAAAATACATTTTTAGGCTACTAATAGGGCTGTGGGTTGCAGCGCATAGATATATCTGTATATCTATTTTGTATTACAGTACTAGAATAGTACTTACCTGTCAATCTTACATCCCAAATAAATATTGGTCTCCAATTTATTTGCCTAAGAAATATAATTAACCCTAAAAAGGCGTTTAAGGGTTGTTTAAATAATGGATATAATAAAGTTAAAATAAAAACTGCGAAGGAGCATGACCTTAAGCGCCAATCTCACCCGTTCAGTACTTACTTTTTATCACGAAATGATGAACAACGGTATTACCTTAGTATACCTAGGAGAGTTCAATCATGAGATCACAAAAATGTTTACCTCTATGGCGGAGGATGAGATGGAGCGAAAAAATGAAGAAAGGTCTACCAAAAAGAAAGTGTATCATGTAATGGTGGAAACGCTCCAAAACATGAATAAGCACTCAGACGGTATATCAGACGATAAAATAGGTAAAGGTTTGTTTATTATTGGCCGTAAAGAAGAAACCTACTATGTACTGACCTCAAACAGGATCTTGAATTCGAAAATACCAATGCTACAAAGTATGATAGAAAAAATTAACGATTCTACCATACCAGAGTTAAAGCAAATGTATTTAAAACAAATAAAGGAAGGCAAGCTATCAGATAAAGGTGGTGCAGGTTTAGGTTTGATCGACATTGCCAGAAAAACAGGTGAAAAATATCAATACCAATTTCTCCCCATAGATAATAAATATTGCTTTTTTATACTCAAAGTAGAAGTAAAAGGTGGAGATGCTCAAAAGGTAAGACGCCAAATGAGAGAGATGGACAACGCTGAAGGTGCTTAAAGCTCGAAACTTTCTCCTTTCTTAGGAATATTTACCTGTTTAAATCCTGCTTTCCTTACGTCTTGGCTTAAGGTCTCCAATGAGTCGGGTTCGCCGTGTACTAAGAAAACACCCTTATTATTTTCCACATCTTGAGATAGAATGGTGCGCATCAAATCATGATGGTCGCCGTGCCCGCTAAACGCATCTGTTTTTACCACTTTAGCTAAAACAGGTACTGACTTATTACCAATTTCTATAGTGCCATCTGCATTAACTAGTTTATGTCCAAATGTGCCCTCGGGTGTAAAGCCTACCATTAATATGGTCGTATTTGGGTTTTGTAAATTCTGTTTGATATGATGCTGTATTCTACCGCCCTCTAGCATGCCCGAAGAAGAAACAAGGATAGCAGGACCAGGTTTGCCAGAAATCTTTTTACTTTCCTCCAACTTTTCTATATAATCGAAATTCTCACCATAAAATAATTCCTTATGCTCGGCCTTGAATTCTAATGCCTCTTCGTTTAAAATGTTGCTGTACCGCTCATATACTCGATTGCTTTTCATGGCCATAGGGCTATCGGCATAAACGGGTATGGTTGGCAGTTGCTCAGTTTTAAATAGCTTGTTAATGGTAAACAAGATAGCTTGAGTTCTACCGATACTAAACGCAGGTATAAGTAGTTTGCCAGGTTTCTTTATGCAACTTTCGGTAATGTAATGTAGCAGTTCTTTTTCAGTATCTGAGCTACTTTGATGCGTTTTACCTCCGTAAGTAGCCTCACAAACGAGGTAATCGGCTTTAGGTGGCGTTGAGGGGTCAGTAAGTAGAGGATACTTTAAGCGGCCAATATCTCCTGTGAACAAAATGGATTTTTTCTCTTCGCCTTCCTCTATTTCTAAATGAACATTGGCTGCGCCCAGTAAATGGCCGGTGGGCACCATGCGCAATTTAACTGTTTTTATGAGTTGGTAGGTTTTGTCAAAATCTATGGTTTTGAGTTGCTTAAAGGCTTCTTTTACATCTTTCTCTAAATAAACTTCTTTTAGGTCAAAACCAGGTTTGTAGCTAGGGCTTTTAGATTTACGTTTATGGTATTTATTGAGTTTGATTCTATTTATGGCGGCAGAATCGTACAAAATAATGTCCATTAAAGATGCTGTCGGGCTGGTACAAATGATTGGCCCTTCAAAGCCCTCTCGTATTAAAATCGGTATTTTTCCAGTGTGGTCTAAATGCGCATGTGTTAAAATGACCGCATTGATCATACTTGCCTCAAATGGGAAACTAGAACTCGGATGTATGGGCATATCTTCTGACATTTGCTCCATATCCATCCCACAATCGATAAGTATTCTAAAGTCAGAATCGAGTTCTAGCAAGAACATACTACCAGTTACCTTTTCTGCTGCACCCCAAAACGTAATTTTCATTCTCTTTTTTTTTAAGCTACATTTATTGTAACTTCTTGTTAAATTCAAGTGCTTTACGCGAAAAATGAGTTATTCGTAAGCGCTTTTTGCAAATTATATAAAAAAGCAATTTAAAAATATGGTTGTTTCAATACAGGTTTTGTTTCAATTGTTGATTTAATTCTTTTGAAACATCCATTATGAAGTGAAAAAGCTATATTTGCAATTAACTAACTTTTAAGAAGGGAACTAGGTTCAAAACCCCCTTGACCATGAACAATAAATGCTGAAACTATGAGAGTATTTTTACTGTCATCATTTTTAATATTGCATTATTTAGGAGCAAATGCCCAGTTTACACCTAAAAAAGTAGATATGGTCACTTTTAGGGGTATCCTATCTGGAGAATACCACGATTATTTGGCCGAAAACAAAGAGTATCAAGAAAGAAGTGCGCGTTATGAGCAGCTTTCTAGGCAATATTACAGTGCTAAAAAACTCATAAAAAGTTTAGAGCTAGCTATTAAACAGCCACATATTACGCCTTACTTTAGGGAAAGAACAGCACACATTGCCAAGTTGGTTAAAAACAAAGAAACAGGCGATGTGTATAAGCAAGTAAGAGTTTATGGTATAGACTTCGCTTTGGTCTTAAACGATATCATACCTATCGTTAGATTGTATGAATGCGAGAGGATCATCGTATCTGCTGGTATAGAGCTAAAAGAGCTTGAATCGTGGGCAAAGAGTATGGCAGCCGTTTCAGAGTATTTTAAGCATTTGTTTTTAGAAGGTAAGCTAAACCAGCCCTTGAGTTATTACACCAAGGTACAATCTTACGACAAGCAAATAGACCAAGCTTATCGTAATTTTATTAAAGATGGCAACACCTTAAAAGAGAAGGGGGCTCCTCAATACAAAATTATATTTACCAATTGGCAGTCCCATCTTGAAGAGCTGCGCCTCGGAAAAGACCGAAAAGGTTTTTTCCAGATTTTAGAGAAAAAGTATGGCAATTCTATAGACAAATAGTTTGTCTGACTTCTTTGAGATTGTATGTATGAGTCTTACTGAGGGCCTCGCAGCAGTTCTTCGTACATTTCTGAATTATTAAGCACTTCAATAGCAGCTAAGATATCGGGATTGTCGTCAAAGGTAGCCTCAATTTCTCCACTCTGTAGATAGTACCTGATGGCAATCTCAAACTCCAATGCTTCTTTTATTTCCTCTTTAAAAGTGAAAAGGTCGCTTTTTTTGTTCTTTAAAATTTGGCTTTCTAGCTCATAGATCTCTGTCTCAATATCACTGTAGCGTCTTTCTTTTTTAGAGCTTTCGATAAGTTCTGAGAGTGTTTTTTCCACTTTGGTATCATAGCCATATTCTTTGTCAGAAAGCCAATCGACAAAGGCCTTATATTCTTGATCGCTCAATGAAAATAACTTGGCCGGAGCTATGGAGTCGTGCTGGTTCCGGTAGATATTAGCATAGTCAAAAATCAATTTTTTGTCCATAAGGCTCTTGGTAATAGGGGCATAGTTAGTATGGTCAGTGATGAGTTCAGGGTCTATGCCTGCGCCATCAAAAACTTCGCGGCCATTTTTGGTTTGAAATTTTTTCCTTCTTTTTTGGTCGTCTATCACAGGATCGGTTTTGCGAGAGTAGTCGATCTCTTGTATACACCTGCCACTTGGTATGTAGTATTTTGCTACGGTCACTTTTAATTGAGAATTGTAGGAAAGCATGGTCGTTGTTTGTACCAAGCCCTTACCAAATGAGCGTTCGCCAATTACCACTCCTCTGTCGTAGTCCTGTAAAACACCTGATACAATCTCAGATGCTGAAGCACTGTTGTTGTCAATCAAAATTGCAAGAGGTACTTCGGTATCTACCGGTTCGTTTAGTGCGCGGTAATTTTTGCTCCACTCAGAGGATTTGCCACGCATGCTCACTATTTCATAACCTCTAGGTAAGAAAACATTGGTGATGTTCACCGCTTCATTTAACAAACCTCCCGGGTTGCCTCTCAAGTCTAATATAATTTTTTCTGCACCTTTTGCCTTTAGGTCCACCAAAGCATTTTTAACCTCTAAACCAGCTTTTTGTGTAAAGTCGGTCAACTTGATCATGCCTATATCCTCGTTTACCATACCGTAATAAGGTACATTGTTTTCCCTAACTTTCTCATGGGTGATTTCCATATCAAAGGTTTCTTGCTCGTTCCAGCGCCTGATCGTAAGCTTAACTTTAGACTCTGCCTGCCCTTTTAAAAGGTTTTTTATGTTAGAAATGGGCCTTTCGGCAATTTCTAATCCGTCTATTTTCACAATTTCATCGCCTATTCTCAAACCTGCTTTATCGGCTGCATAGCCTTCTAAGGGCATGGTTACGATTACCTTGCCATTTATTTTTTCCACTTCAGCACCTATACCGCCGTATTCGCCGGTGGTCATGGTGCGGTAGTCCTCTATCCTGTCTTCGGGGATGTAATTGGTATATGGGTCTAGTGAGCCCAACATGCTGTTAATGGCCTCATTGGCCAATTCGGTAGGTTCTACATCATCTACATAATACCTGTTTACTTCTTTAAACAAAGAGGCAAAAGTTTCCATGCTCTTGGCAATTTCAAAGAAGCGGTCTGAAGATTTAAAAGAAAAAAGAGCAATGGCTATGGAAAAAGCCGAAACCCAAAAAAATGCTTTAATGTATTTGCCCATTATCTGGAGATATTGGTTTAAAAAATGCGATACGAACTAGCTCAAAAAATGATTGAGTATCTATCATTTTAAAAAGTAAAAAATCTTTTAATATTTTATAATTTAAAAGTAATCAATACTATTTAAATTTCTCAGTTAATCTAAAAACAACTTATGTTATTAAAAATTCGGTAATCTAAGGGCTTTATTTAATTTTCTTGCTCGGGCTCGTCGTAAAAATATTGTATTATGTTGTAATCGTACAGTTCTTCTTTCCATTTGGGGTTGTTTTCGCTTAAATTTTGCAAGGCTTTCTCTTCTGCCATTTCGTAGGAATCTTGCCCGAGTGAGGCACCGTATACGGTTACGTTTATTCCATTGGGATCTCTGTAATAGCTCCTCACAATAATTCCATAGCCTTTTTGGCCAGTAGTAGCAATGGGTTTTACTAGTGTGCTGTCATAGCCTAGTTCAACGATTTGCCGGTAGGCTAAATTTTTTGCAGAGTCCTCGTTGGTCATGCCATACCTAAACATATAATCGCCCTTGCCTGTTTTTAGGTCCTGAAAAACGTAAACAGCAGATTGAGCGATGGCTTTCTTTACTAAACCTACATTTAAAATAAAAAAGATGGTAAGCAGTGCTGCCCTCATAAAAATTACAATTACGATGTAAACTTATTATAATGATTGTATCTACAGTAAATGGATTATCTCAATTATCAGTATAATTGCTTTTACAAAAGTAACATTTAAGTAGACGTATGTAGGATGGTAAACAGGTAGTTTAGTCAATGTTAGTTAATTATTGTGGTAAAATTAAAAAACAAGTTCATTATTAAAAATATTCATTCGTTATGATAAAATTTACGCTATCAGCTGGTGCGCTATTAACCGGGTTGGCAGTAGGTTTCGGCGCTTTTGGCGCACATGCTTTAGAAGAGTTCTTGATTGCGCAAGGCAGGCTAGATACTTACCAAACAGCCGTACAATATCAATTTTATCATGCGCTAGGCATGTTGTTTACAGGCTTGTTGCTCAAGCAATCTCCACAAGCAAAATGGCTTAAATACGCTGCTGTATGTTTATTTTTAGGCATTTTGTTTTTTTCTGGCTCTCTTTACATTCTATGTTTTACTGGTTTGGGTATTTTAGGTGCCATTACACCCATTGGCGGAGTTTTGTTTATATTTGCATGGCTTTTTGTGGCGCTTACCGTTTTAAAAAGTAACTTAGGTTAAAGTAATTTTTTGTTAGTATTCATTTTTTTTATTTACCAACACTATATTTTGCTTTGAGAAATGCCAATATAAAAAGAAATTGAAACTGAGCTGTAGGCGTGATATCTTGCCACATACATTTTATCTTGTCTGGTTAACTTACCCATCGCAACACAAAATATATCGATTAAAACTGAAGTGTATTTTTTTGCATTGCCCCGATAATACCATTAAAACCTATGTCTGGATTCAGCAATTTTTCTGATAGTAACAGCAATCAAATTTTTAATAGAGATGCTTGGGGAGTTACCACCATAGGTTTGCTCGTTTCTAGTATCATCTCTTCTATATTGCTGGGTATTTTTTTCCAGTCTGGTTTAGGCAAGTTTACAGATGGCCTAACTGGCTTGTTCGTAGCGCTTTTTTGTTTGATCATCGGCGCTTTTTTAAGCTATTTGTTCAATAGGTTTACCAAGAGTTTCCCTACTTTCTTTAAAATATCTATAGGTGCTGTTCTACTTAATTTACTTATTTTTGTTCTGTTAAGGCAAGATTTAAGTGTAGGAGCACTTTTTTTCGTAGCTTTTGGCATTGTAGTGCTTCAAGGTTTTTTAGCGGGCCTTATCTGGACCATTCTTTCTGGTAGGCTTAGGTTTATTCTTTATAAAAAGAGATTGTTCGCACGCTTTTTGGCCTTGGCAATCATACTGCTCGATATAGGCATCTATTATTTGTTTGTAGCATCTATCCAAAAAGATGAGGCCATTTACGAACCCCAACTCAATAGTAATGTACTCGAAGCCATGCCTGCTTCTACTATAGTGGCAGATAGCTTTAGAATCAGTTCTTTTTACTATGGTTCAGGAACTGACAAACAACGAGAAGCCTACCAACAAGGGGTAGCTTTTACCACTGAGGCTTTTAACTTGGCTGAGATCATACCACAGGTAAGCCCTTATTTTGGAACCGCATTTAAATGGTTTTGGGGTTTTGATGCTGCTTCTGTTCCGCTTAACGCCCAGGTTTGGATGCCCGAAACAGACAGCCTGCAACACGAGTTGGTACTAATTGTGCACGGAGGAGAAACCCTGACTTCTGATTTAGAAAATGGGTTCAATTATTTGGCGGAGTCCCTATCGAGTATGGGATTTTTGGTTGTAGTGCCAGATTTAAATTTTTTCAACGGTATATGGCTAGACTTACCCCATAAAGAAAAATTATATGCTAGGGCATTGGTATTACAGCAACATCTCAAAACGCTTGAGTCATGGAACAAAGACGAACAACACGAGATGTTCAATAAGTTCGATTCATTAGGTAGGGCCAGTATCATAGGCCATGGCGATGGTGCTGGTGTAGCCCGAGAATTGATTGGCTTAAGCAAAGTGAAGAAGATTCCGTACAACGCTCAAATAAAATCTGAGCTAAATTTAGATTTTACTAGAATTATTGAGTTAGCTCCTGAGCAAGTGTCGGGTAAAAAAATAAAACCGCTCAATAACATCAATCATTTGGCCATACATGCAGGATACGATGCTGTAAACCAAGCAGAAACCTATATGCCTTTTGTATATTTCTCAGATACTGCTCGCTACCTTTTTAGTAATACGGTAAGTTTGTACCAAGCGAATTATGCGCAATTTAACGAGGTATTAGAAGGTAGAGACTTGAGACCGCCTTTTAATTGGTTCATCAATCAACCGGCAATAATGAGCGGCAAAATACAGCGCGATATAGTGGCTCAGTTGGTAGCTGGGTTTATGTCTTGCGCATCTGGCAATTTGCAATGGTTGCCCATGATGCAAAATCCCTATTACGTCAAATCATTGCCCAGAGATTTTATTTATCTAAACCAATTTATCGATAATCAGACTTTTGTATTAACTTCTTTTGATGAGGATATAGACCCTGAGACTTCTACATTTTCTCGTGCATACACAGAGGGCAATAACCTAAAAGTTTGGCAAGAGGTTGATTACCTGCAAGGGGCTGTTTATAAAGACAAAGGGCTTATGTTAGGCTGGGACATGAGTGAGCAACAAGGCTTAAGTGAGCGATTGAAAAAGAACGCGACAGGTAGTTGGTCCATTAACCTTGCTCCAAATTTCAATGAACAGATGCGGCTCGAAAAAGATGCATCGTTCGTTTTCTCTATGGTTTATCTGGGGCAAGATGGCCACAAGAGGGGTTTGAAAGAGGGTAACTTTGAAAATGAACAAGCGCTCGATTTTACTATTGAACTTATCGACTCTATAGGCATTGTAAATAGGATCGCATTTAAAAAATTTGCAAGTGCAGCAACACCTCAAAATCCGAAAATATATAAAATTCCAACGCTAGGGAAACAGCAATTTAATGTTTTTCTACAATCGTATTTGTTGCCGCTCGAAGGGTTTTATGCACTCAATCCAGATTTTGATGTAAGTGCTTTGGCCAAGATTAGGTTTGTGTTCGATAAAAATATATCAGGAAGAATATTACTGGATAATATAGGTTTTGTGAAAAAATACACCCAAAGAAAAATAAAAGAAGATGAGACATTGGAGTCTGAAAGGTAAATCGGCATTGGTGACCGGAGGTAGCAAAGGCATAGGAAAGGCCATTGTAGAAGAATTGTTGGCGCATGGCGCTCACGTTATGTTCGTGGCCAGAAATCTAGACGGCATCGCAAAGATAAATACTGAGTTTCAAGATAAATATCCTGATTCTAAACTGATTGGCATCCCTGCCGATATTTCGACCGAGCAAGGGATAGAAACAGTTTACAGGACGCTCAAAGAAGAGTTTAAAGCGCTTCATATCTTAGTGAACAACGTAGGCACCAATATTAGAAAAGCATCGGTCAGCTACTCTAAGAACGAAATCACACATATTTTTCAAACAAACCTCTTAGCATCTTACGATTTGAGCATGCGTTGTTATCCTTTGCTCAAAGAATATGAAGGAGAATCTAGCGTGGTGTTCATCTCGTCGGTAGCAGGGCTGACGCACCTCAAAACAGGGGCAATCTATGCCATGACCAAAGCCGCCTTGAACCAATTGACGAAAAATTTAGCAGTGGAGTGGGCCAAAGAAGGCATTAGAGTAAATGCAGTGGCCCCTTGGTACATAGATACTCCGCTTGCGCAAACGGTGTTGAGCAATCACGAATATTTGGAAGAAGTACTGAGACGGACGCCCATGGGCAGGATAGGAGATGCGGAAGAAGTGGCCTCTACCGTGGCATTTTTGTGTATGCCTGCCGCAGGTTACGTAACAGGGCAATGCCTCGCTGTAGATGGTGGATTTACTGTAAATGGATTTTAAAAATCGATTTCTGTTCATGCATGCAGAAGAACTATTTAGGGAAATAAGGAACGAGCTTAAAAAAAACTATCCTGAAGAAGAAGCCAAACATTTAGCCTTATTACTGTTAGAAGATAAATACGGCATTGATATAATGGCAATACTGAAGCAGAGTTCTTTGGAGGGCGTAGATTTGCAAAAGGTCCATCAAGACATTAAAGAACTCCAACAATATACACCCGTTCAGCATATTACCCAAAAAGTACAATTTTGTGGTTTGTACTTTAAGACCGATGCGCGGGCTTTAATACCTAGGCCCGAAACTGAAGAAATTGTACAAAACATAATTGAAACGATTAAAGGGACAGAAAAAGAGGGATTTTATTTATTGGATGTAGGGACAGGATCTGGATGTATGGCCATTACTTTGGCTAAAAACTTCCCCCAAGCGCTTGTTTATGCGCTAGATATTAGTGAAGATGCTTTGGTGCTCGCCAAAGAAAATGCAGCATATCACAAAGTAAATAATATAGAATGGATTGTGGGGGACATTCTTTCTAATCGACAAATAAGCGCCATTCCTAAGTTAGATTTTTTAATGAGCAATCCACCGTACATTACCAAAAGTGAAAAGAACCTTATGCATGAGAATGTACTTAGCTGGGAGCCGCATACGGCGCTTTTTGTAAACGACAATGAGCCACTACTCTTTTACAAAGCCATAATTGCCTTAAGAAAAAAGTTACTAAAATCTAATGCCAAAATATTTTTTGAAATTAACGAAAGGTTCGGTAATGAGCTTATTAGGCTATTAGAGTTGCAACAGTTTAAAGATGTTTTATTGAAAAAGGATTTTAGAGGCAAAAATAGATTTATCAAAGCTACTTACTCACCATAAGCTTCATTTTTTTATAAATCAACGATTTATTGTTAATAAAAAGCTGTTATATATATTTTGGGTACTGTTTGGTAAATTTTCAATTACAAAAGGTAACCCTGTTTACAGAAATTCTTTGTAAACAGCATGATTTTTTTGGCATATGCGCAAAATAAAGCCAAAAAAAATCTAATAATTAGTCGCTATATTTTGTAATATAAAAATATTTCACTTTATTTACCTAATAATAGTCAAGTAGTTTAGGCTATTTTTTAATACACTGTTGCAACTCTAGTGATATTTCTATCACACAACTAACTTATTTATAGTATTACTATCTTTATCAAAATTAACGTTAAACAAAAATCAATTGAAAATGGCTAGAGCAAAAACAAAAGTCGTGATCGCACACGAATTCAAGCTCATTTCAGATTCTCTGAAAACTTTAATTGCATCCAATGATCAATACAAGATTATTGGTACAGTTGCATCGGGCAAGGAGCTTATTCATTTAATTAATCAAGATGTACCTGACCTTGCATTGATTGATGCCAAACTTCCTGATATTGGAGGTATCGATGCGGCACGTTCAATCAAGCAAAAGAACAAGGAGGCTAAAATTGTTATGTTAGCAATGGATGCCAACAACATCTTGCTAGACCAAATGGAAGAAGAAGGTATCTCTGAGTACATTACTTTTGAAGAAGATGAGGCTTTTCTTTTCAGTATGCTAGATCGTATTGTTAAGGACAACAAGCCTGCTTATGTTTCTGACAAAGTGAAAAGACCGAGTGGTGCTGTATTTGCCGCTCCGGAAGCTGAGGGTACCAAAAAGAAAAAGAAAGGCTTATTGACTAAAAAAGAGAAGGAGGTTATGCGCGTATTGACCATGGAGAGCGACAACGAAAAAATTGCCGAAATTCTTGGTATAAAACCTGCCACCGTAATCACACACAAAAAACACCTGATAAAAAAATTAGGAGTTAAGTCTACAGCAGAGCTTATTATTTATTCTTTCCGTCATCAAGACGCCTTGCCATAGGCTTTAACGCTTATGGAGAGTATTACAAAGCAGCATGATAATTTTTATGCTGCTTTTTTATTTACTTTCTAGGCTTTTTGTATACCGGAACGGTACTGCACGGCTCACCGTACATCAATGATTTTACGTGAGGAAATAACTTGCTACTGATAGAAAGGTAGGTAGCATCGGGCACAGGTAATTTGCTGCATCCTTTGATCACTACCATCTTATCTTTATACTCCTCAACCTTAAGTTTTGAGAGGGCCTTTTCAAATAGGACAATTTCTAACTGTTCTAGAGTTCCTAAAACAATATGTTTGCAATAAGGGGCAGCCTTGGTGGCGATCAGCATGTAAGCCCATGAAGGTATAATGGCATCTGCAGTACAAGTAACGGCTATGTATTTGTCGGTATATTGTGCCCAATCGTGTTCTTTTGCCCATTGCCTAAAATCTTTTTCTCGCAAGATCATACCTTGAAAAAGCACCTCTTTTAAGTCGAGTAAAATGCGTTCTCCTTCAGGGTAAAAATGCTCTAGGTCTATAGTAACTAAAGGACTCTTGGCCACTCTGTTTACAATCTCGTTTTCCATTGTTGGCTGTAGTTAATGTTCATTTATATTAAATTCATTTTATTTAGCAATACCGACACTGTTACAACGGCAGCAGTTTCGGTTCTCAGTACTCGTTTACCTAAACTGCACAAGGTGTAATTATGTTCCTTAAACAAAATGCGTTCTTTATTAGACCAGCCCCTTTCAGGACCTATGGCCATGCATATATGCTTTTCTTGTAAAATAGCCTCTCCCCACGACATATCGAAATCATAATTATCAAAAGCAAAATTTTGACTGTCTGTGTTGGCAGCCATGGCATCTTCTAGTTTTTGGTGTATAAAGACCTGTGGCAAAAAAGGGCTAAATGCTTGTTCAGCGCCTTCTATCAGGTATTGCAAAATCCTATCTCTGTTGTATGCCCTACTGTTCAAGTAAGACTTCTCAGACTTGTCGCTTTGTAACAAGTGTATTTGTTCAACGCCTAAGGTACTAAGATCTCTTAATGTTCTCTGTATATTTACGGGTCTTACTGCTCCAAGTAGAATGCGTATCGGGAATGGTCTCAGCAGGGCTTTGGTGGCTGCTTTATAGCTTAATTTTACCTCTTTTGTATTTAAATATTCGTAATGCGCTTTACCAATAGAAGTTTGCAAAACCCCTGCATCAAACATTTCTCCGGGCTGGATTTTGATCACTTTGATCAAGTGTTTTATACGTCGATCGCTTATTGGTAGCGCTCGCTCTATTTCTTGTTCTTCAAATAGGATGATGTTCATTGGATAGGTTTGCAAAGATAAATCTAGGATGAAGATAACAATTGCTTTACAGATGTGTGTCTTATTTAGTATAAACCATAAAAATATAACCTATTATACAACTCATGTAAAGCCTTTATTCCGTGTTGGCCAAAATCTAAAAAGTTTAGCAAAATATAAATCTAGGAATAAGATAGGTGCACCAAATTCAAGTAACTTTAATCCTATTTAGAGTAAATCATTAAGCACTTGTTTTAAAATTATCAATTGAAACCTTGAGATTATAGCTATTGAATTTTGTCTTCTTACTTAAATGCTAAATGATGCCTTTAAATAGAAATTATAAGCAGATTTATCGCATCTATATTTGAAAATAACCGTACATTATCTCAGGTAAAATTAACTGTTTAAACTATTTACAAATGAAAAACAAAGTCATTCTTTCGTTCATTTCTTCGCTTTTTTTCGCACAAGTAGCATTTTCGCAAGGTCAGGGCAGTATTACGGCTGGTGGAGGCCTGCTTTTCGGTAGTAAAATAGAGTCTTTAGGCCTTGGGGCAAATGGTCAGTATTTCATCACAGACAATCTTGCAGGGCAGGTTGGTTTAAATTTCTTCTTTCCTAAAAAAGAAAGCATCAGTGTGGTTGAGGTCAAATCCTCAGTATGGACGATAAACCTTAATGCCAATTATTATTTTGATATTGCCAATGAGACCATTCGGCCTTATGCTTTGGGCGGCATCAATATTAGCAATGCCACAGTAAAGACCTCTTCTGATTTTGACGGGTTAGAAGAAGAGTTTGGTTTTGAAAGAAGTGTGAGCGATACTGATTTTGGTATCAACTTAGGAGGGGGTGCTGATTTTTATGTTTCAGAGATGATCATCCCGTTTGCGCAAATGAAATACGTAATCTCTGATTTTGACCAATTGGTGATTATGGGCGGTGTGCGCATCAACATTAATTGAAATTGGGAGATAAAAGCTCATTAAAGAGGCTGCCTAAAAAGGGCAGCCTTTTTTATCTACTCTTTTGTTTTTGTTGCTTCACACAAAGCAATAAGCAAACAAATGTGAACAAAATGTAGAACAATTCCCCACTTTGTACGTGCTGTACGCACTTTAAAATAAGCTTTTTCTCAATAAATGTACTTTTAAGCGCATATAGGCGCGATTGCTACAAACGGCATGTTTTTGTCTTATAGTTAAGTGTTCTGTGATAAAACACAGAATTGTAGAATGTAAATAAGCTCCATACAATCAACCAGCTGAAAAAGAGCCGGAAATATTTCCGGCTCCTTTTTATTACCAATTGAATCCAATCTTTTTTTATCTCAATTCCCTCCTTTATTTTTTCTTTTATTTCTTTCCTCTTTTTCTTTTGATTAATTTGCCAATAGGAAAAGTAAAACATTATGCAGCGTATATTGATCGTTGATGACGACCCCTCTTTTGGGTTAATGGTAAAAAAATTCTTGGAAAAAAAAGGCTTTGAAGCGGAGGAAGTACTCACTGCAAAAAGCTGCTTAGAAAAGTTGAAATCCAATAGTTTTGATTTGGCACTACTCGATTTCCGCTTGCCCGACATGGATGGTATAGAGTTGTTGAAAGAAATAAGGAAAGAATATTTGCATTTGCCTGTTATACTGATGACCAGTTATGCAAATATTAGAACAGCGGTAAAGGCCATACAATTGGGCGCTTTCGAATATCTGGTAAAGCCCATCAATCCCGATGAAACGCTTTTACTTATTAAACAGGCCTTAGAACAGGGCAGCAAACAAACCGATGCGCCTGCACAGCAAAAACAGAAAACCCGCACTGAGGAAAGCAGCCAAAAGGCAGGAGGCATCCAATTTATACAAGGTACCTCTAAAGCCTCTGACGAGATTATGAAATACATAGATTTGGTGGCGCCAACTCAACTGTCTGTCATTATTTTAGGCGAAAGCGGTACGGGTAAAGAATATGTTTCTCGCATGATCCATCAAAAAAGTAAACGTGCTTCTAAACCTTTTGTAGCCATAGATTGTGGAGCACTCTCTGAGGAATTGGCAGGGAGCGAACTCTTTGGGCATCTGAAAGGAGCGTTTACAGGAGCCGTTACCGATAAAACAGGGCAATTTCAAGCGGCTAATGGAGGCACGCTCTTTCTCGATGAAATCGGTAATTTGTCTTATGAGGTGCAAGTGAAACTCCTGCGGGCCATTCAAGAAGGCATGGTGAGAAAAATCGGAAGCAATAAAGACGAAGCTGTGGATGTAAGAATCATAGTGGCTACCAATGAAGACCTATCAGAAGCCGCCCAAAGAGGCGATTTTAGAGAAGACCTCTACCACAGGCTCAACGAGTTTAAAATAAAAGTACCTCCCTTAAGAAACAGAAAGGAAGACATCCATATTTTTGCCTCACATTTTTTGGAGCAATCTAATAGAGAATTAGACAAGCAAGTAGAAGGTTTTAGCGATGAGGTGGAAAACTATTTTATGAATTACTCTTGGCCAGGCAATTTAAGGGAATTTAAAAACATAGTAAGAAGGGCTGTATTGCTAACAACGAGTGATATGGTTCAGGCAGAAAGTTTACCCGAAGAAATTACCCAACCCGCACCTGATAAAAAAGTAGAGATAGAGCAAGTGAGCAGTCCTACACAAAATACGAGTGATCTTAAGGAGATGATTGAAAAGAATGAGCGGGAAACCATAATCAAAACCTTGGAGCAGGTAAAATATAACAAATCCAAAGCAGCTCGGCTTTTAAACATTGACAGGAAAACCTTGTACAACAAGCTTAAACTTTATGGGATTGATGCTTAATATAGAGTTTACAAGCTATAAAGAGCATGAATGAAAATTGCGTTTTCTCTCAAAAAAAGTTAGCTAAATTTCTGCCTAAATGAAGCAGTAAGGATGTTTTACACTGTAGCTTTTTATGTTTTACCGCATCAAATACATTTTACCAAATCCATTTTTAAATAGATTGTCCCCTGCAGTTTCTATGTGTTCAAAGGCTTCTCCATTGCTTTGTAGAAATACCCTGTAAAGATACACTCCATTAGCGAGTTGGGAACCGTATTCATCTCGGCCATCCCAAGCGTATTCTGTCATATTGTTCCCGACTCGTATGGGCCCGAGTTCGTCTTGGGTAATTTCCCTTACCACCTTGCCAGAAACCGTCATGATCTGTATTTTAATGCCGCTCGGTATTTCGCTGCCGGTAAGTGTAAATACAAAGCGCACTCGGTCTGAGAATGGATTTGGATAAGGATAAAAGTGGGTGATGCGTGCCTCGTTGATCACTTCAAAATAGATTTTGTACGGCTCTATGCCTGCATCGTTACCGCTAGCATCCTTGGCTTTTACCATTAAGCTGTAGCGCCCATCTGCCAAGCGTTCGGGCTGATAGAACATCTGAAATAAATTGTTATCAGTGTTGGTATAGCTTATTTCAGGACTGTTTAAGGCAATTTTTCTATAAGTGCAACTATCACACTCACTAAGAAAAATCTCCATGCCTGAGGTGTCATTTTTGGTAAGAAATGGATTTTCATCCTTCAATAAAATAGTAATCAAAGGTGTAGCTGAGACGATATCGCCATCCATGATGCGCAGGCCATCGAAAAGTACATCTAAAACAGGATTGATGGTATCTGGAGTTACCCTAAAAGTTTCTTCTAGTACATTGTTCTCATAAACTTGTTCCGCTTGTACGCGTGGATTTACAAAAACATTCAACTTATTTTCTCCCACAAGCGATGTGGTAGGCAAATCAAAACGAAATGCAATGGAATCGTTTGCTGGGAGTGCAGAAAGTGTATCGTAATAAGTAATTTCTGCATTGGTGTTGTTGTTCAAAATCTCATAGGCTACTACCAAGGGCTGCTCGAAATCTGTGTTGGAAACGTTGCTGTACAGATAATCATAGCGAATAGTATCACCTTCTGGCAAAGTCTTTATGTTTTCTGTAAGTGCTTGCGGTACATTTCTAAAAAGTATGCCTTCGGGTACTTCATCGTAGAGTACTTTCCAATCTTTAAGCTGCATGGGTGTTTTGCCCAAGGTGTCGGTCAGTTGCATTTGCAACCTTAGGTATGGAAAGGTATCTGCGTTGATAAAACTCAAATCGGTGATGGCTGCATCTACATCGTTTAGAATCAGACTTTCTTCTCCTTTTATTTTTACGCCAATAATGTCTGTTTTTTGCTGCTCATCGGCCATGTCTCTATTGCCCACTTGTTGAAAAAACGTACTCCAATTACTTGCAGGGCCTATTCTAGGGCTCGTAACCATTCCGCTAGAAGTGCTCAGATCAAGCGTTATCTCAGCAGATATTTTTTGTTGGTTAGAGGGTGTGAGTGCCGTATACCTTGGGAAAAATTCCTGTGCCGTGCCTATGGCGGCCCCTTTTCTTCCGAAGGCGATGTAAGGATCTCCAGTTTTGAGCGTATTGCGCAATTGCTCGGGATCTATACCAATTTCGGCAAATCCTGCAAAGTTTTCGGGTGAGAAATTATCGTACCTCACATTGCCAACAGAAACCAACAGTACATAATCGCCTTCTTTTATAAAGCTCGTGTAAAAGCTCATAAAATTGTAAGCCCGTAAATCGAAATCGAGCAAACGATAGGCTTCGCCTTTATCTCCGAACCCGCATCTTAAGTGCGGGTAAACATCGGCAATGCCTGTTTGGTACATTTTGCCCGTGTGTTGGTCTATGGCTAGGGTAATGACGTTGTTGGTTGCGCAAATGCCTCCCGCAGCTACTCTAAAGTCATTAAAAAATATGGAGTAGTCAAATGGATCAGGGGCGCTCCCCCCAGAAGCACTTGCGTTAATTGTAATTTCATTTTCTGTAAATGACCATGTGCCGTGGTTGGGATTTACTATTAAATTGTCGTTAATGTTGTCGTCAAACTGTTGGGGGTGGCTTTGCGACCAACCATTTGGGCCATTCTTGATGTACACGAAAGAACTCTCGGTCCAGTCGCTTTCTTCGGTGTTCATACTGGGTCTAACGCGCCAATAATACACAATGCTGTCCGTAGGGCTATCGTTAAGCAGGGAGGTTTCCCAAAAAGGTTTTTGGTCTGCCGTTACGGTGGTATCTCTTAAAACAGGACTATTAAAGTAACTGCTTGTATCTAACTGAAAAGTATAAGACTGTTGCGGAATGTTTTCCTCAGTACTTTGGGCAAACAGCCTAACGGGTTGGCGGTTTACAATGGAGTACTCAGTAGGGCTGATCACAATCATGCGCTTAGGCTTGAGAAAAAGCTCTAAAGTAGCGATGTTGTTTATCTCGTCCATCTCATCTATTTGCAGTGCAGCGTCTAAGGTAACTTCAAATAAGTTGTTACCTCCACCTTTGATCTTATCCTCTTCACTTACAGGAATGGTGAAATACAAGGTATCTTGGTAATCTACAGGAGCGTAAACACTTGGTTGATAGTTCTTGATCGTGCCATCAGGAAAGGTTCTACTCACGGCTATCTCAAAAGAATCGCTGCTGACCAAGCCAAAGTTTTTTACGTTTATGGCAATTTTGAAAGAGTCGGTTTGGCTGTCCAACTCACTGCTAATATCAAAATTTTCTGCGGTAAGACTTTGGGTATTGATGTGGTAATCAGGCTTATCAAAATTATAAATTTTTACTGCTGGATCGCCAGAAAGGACAAATTGTTGGGCATTTGACCAGTCTCTTTTATTGTTGGGGTTTTCAGCAATGTAGATTTTGGTGGCCTCTTTAATGAGCGTGCCTATTGGTTTTGAGAGGTTTTCTTTATTGCTAAAAAGGTAATCGTACAATTTATTGGAATATCGTTTTTGGGTGTCTACAAAGGCGAGATAAGTGTGTGCCAAAAAAGCGATACAGCCTTTTTCGGGTGTGAGCACCCAATCTTCTCCCACAGAGCGACTAGTGGTAAAAATGTTGCCCACATTGCAGCCCATCATAAACAAAAAAGGATATTTGCCCTTGTTATTGAAACCGCGGATGGGATGGCTTACATAGCCAAACTCGAGATCCACCAATGTAAGAGAAGAGTGTCCGAAAAATGTCATGAGGCCTACGCCTTCATTTACTTCGTCAGAAATATCGATAAATTCTGTAGTGTTGGTGGTTTCCTTTGCTTTTAGCTGAATCTTTGCACCAAAGGCCTCACGTGGTTCAGCCGATAACTGATTCAAATGTTCAGACAGTTCTCTGTGTTCAGACACGGACCGCCCACCGCTTAAATGCAGTACATTTTTTTTCCACAAATCATCGTTTTTAAAGGCTTCGTGTTCTTTTACCTTTTCAAGATAATTAAAAACTTGTTGTGGATTGCTGGCAGGCAAGCGGCCTGTGGCGAGTGCAGGTTCTAGAAAAGTGTCGTCTAAGCCGGCAGTATATTCATTGTCTGAGCAGGGATGCCCATAGCAGGGAATCAAACTTTGGGAGCCCCATTGTAAACTGTTTGGTTTGTTTTTTTCATAATTGTAATTGAAAGAAAGGCCCTTGCCTATAAAAAACAAAAACTCCGGGTTGCCCCTTTGGGTAAGTATTTGCAAAAACCTCCTAATGGCAACAGGGCTTACTTCTCCATAAGTAA
>CAKZMZ010000590.1 GCA_937129345.1 uncultured Thalassovita sp.
TTGAGATGACTGCTCTGGGAGATTTTGCTGTATCGCCCGGTGCTTTGTTAATGCTGGCCATAGGTTTTGTTTTATTGTATTTGGGAATAAAAAAAGAGTTTGAGCCATTGTTGTTGGTTCCCATTGCTTTTGGAGTTTTATTGGCCAATTTTCCCGGTGGCAGCATGGGGGTAGTACCTAGTGGGGAGAATGATGAAATCATGCACATGACCATGTTAGAGATTGCCAAGGAGCATGGCATTATGAACTTGATCTACTACGCTACGATAAAAACAGGACTTTTGCCTCCAATCATTTTTATGGGCGTAGGTGCGCTTACCGATTTTGGTCCCATGCTGAGGAATTTGCGTTTGGCACTTTTTGGAGCAGCTGCTCAAATCGGTATTTTTTCGGTATTGTTTGGTGCTTTGGCTTTTGGTTTTTCACTTAAAGAAGCCTCGGCCTTGGGGATTATTGGCGGTGCTGATGGGCCAACAGCGATTTTTACCACTATAAAACTAGCGCCACATTTACTAGGGCCAATTGCCATTGCGGCTTATTCTTATATGGCACTTGTTCCTGTAATTATTCCACTGGTAGTAAGATTTACTACCAATAGCAAAGAGTTAAAAATCAATATGAAAAAAATGGATAAAGCCTATCCATCAAAACTTCAAATAAAGAATATAAAAACAGTAAAAATTATTTTCCCTATTTTGTTGGGTGTGGTAGTGGCCATCTTGGTGCCAACTTCAGTGCCTTTGGTAGGTATGTTACTTTTCGGTAATTTGATCAAAGAAATTGGAAGTTCTACTGAAAGGTTGCACTCTGCAGCCTCAGGCCCGATTATGAACACCGCCACTATATTTTTGGGTTTGGCTGTTGGTGCAACGATGACTGCAGAGTCTTTTTTAAATTCTAAAACCCTATTGATTATTTTGGGGGGCTTTATAGCCTTTGCTATATCTATTGCAGGAGGCATATTAGCAGTAAAAACCTACAATCTTTTTGCCACTAAAAAGATAAATCCTTTAATTGGTGCTACCGGTTTAAGTGCTGTACCTATGGCATCAAGAGTGGCCAATGAAATTGGTTTGAAATATGATCCTAGCAACCACCTTTTGCAATATGCCATGGCTAGTAATATAGCAGGAGTTATCGGCTCTGCAGTAGCAGCAGGGGTATTGATCAATTTTGTAGGTTGAAAAAACAGAAATATGATTTTGTCTGAAAAAGAATTTGAGTTATTTTCCTTTGTACACGTAGGTCTATGCATCTATGTAGGAAAAAGTATAAATTGCTGCCACCCGATACCAATTTTGAAGACTATTTTGACAAAAGCCCTGAAATAAAAACCTACATCTCGAACCAAAGTACCATTGGCTTTGGGGAAAGGTAAACAGCAGAGGTATCAAGAAAAATTTGAAAGATTTAGTCATTTCAAATTTACACTATGCCGTTGCCATCGATACGGTTATAGCTATGGCCGAGTCTGATTACCAAGTAAAAGAAATGGTAAAAGCCATAATTCCAAAAGAAAAGTAAGATTGGGTTTATTACTTTAAGATTTAAAAAAGCTGAAAAATAGAAAATGCCCCACCAAAGGCGGGGCATTTTTCTCTTTACCATACATTACATACCGATTATTGAAAATCTTATATCTCTATTCGTGAATTAAAAAATTGTAACCTTTATCTCATTAAAAAAATATTACATGGACTAAATGAAATATTATGAAATAAAGAATTATGAATGTGCTTAAATGCTTACTTTTCATTTTACAAAAACATAATATTAGAAAATCACAGAGATATCTTACTTTACGGAAAGGTTGTTAGAGGGTTATAAGATTTTTATTGAAACCATAGTCTCAATAATTTATAAAACTAGATTTAGTTAATTATAAATTTCTGTAAATCAATTGGTTAAGTTATTTTTTGGTTATCAAAACTTTATTTTTATCAATGATAACTTTTAACTTTGTTAACAATTAAACAGGGCTAAGTAGTCGCATTTTTATGTTTTCCTGACATGATTCATCTATACCCAAGTGTTTTTCTAGGTATTTTTTTGCAGAACCAAATTGATGCTCAATCAATTGTAGGGCATGATAAAGATAAACAGGTCTTACGATTAAAAACTGGTCTACAATTTCCCTTTTCATAAAAAAGCTTCCTATTTCTGCGTATTTATGATTTTCTTGGTGCCTGTAATAATTAGAAAGCATGTAATCGTGCATGATCGTTTCTCGGGGCATATCTAGGATAGAAAGCAAAAGGGCAGCGGCAAAGCCTGTTCGGTCTTTTCCTGCTGTGCAATGAAAAACGAGTGGATAATTTTCTTCTTTTTCCAATAGTTTAAAAAATTGCCTGTACTTATCGGCCGCCTCAGTAACGAAAAAGGAATAGATTTCCTTCATAATGTTTGTGCCTTGTAAAAGGTTGGCATTGCCACTCAAAAGCGTTTTTTTGATAAAATTCTCTTCTTTACCTTGCTCTATAGGTATGTGCACATGTTGGGTAGTGCTTTGCAGAATATCCGGATTTTTAGCTACTTCATTAAAACTCCTAAAATCAACAACCGTTTTTATTGTCAAATCAGCCAATTGGCTTCTCCCTAAATTACCCAATTTACTTAAATGGTCTGCCCTGTAAAGACGGCCCCACTTTAAATGTTGCCTTTGGGTGTTTTGGTAGCCGCCCATATCCCTAAAGTTGCAAGTGCCCTCAATGGAAAGTTTGCGGCTGCCCAAATGGTATTTTAGATTGCTTTTTTTATTCTGCAAAGTATACACATGCTTAAAGTCGGTTTTAGGTTCTCTATCAAAAATTAAATGGTACTGATTTTTTTCAACTTTTTTTACAGCCGCCTCATCTAAATAAATAGATGCAGGTTGATCAATAAAGCTACTCGGTATAAATATTTGATAGTACCTATCTTTGGCCAACATCCAAGGAAAACTGAGGGTAGGGTCATAAAAACCGATTGGGCTCAGTTCAGCCGCTTTTGAGATTTTAAACTTATTGAAATAGCGCCCTAATTGCTTATTGAGAAAATATCTAGCATAGGCAGTGGCAAATTCTATAAACATAAAGTAAGAAGGATGAGTGTGTGTTTTGGCAATTAGATGATAAAAAGGAGATATTTACGTTTTGTTAAAAGCAACTTTAGTCTTGCATTTGGCAGTTTGGATTTTACTACATGAAAGTACAGGATTGCTAAATAAATAAAACCGATATATTGCCTAAATATACGTTTTATTTCTCCAATTAATTAATTGGCTGTAATCAATAAAAAAAGCTAAGATGATTTATAATGGTGAAGAGGTACTTGACAATATTACGATAGATTGTACCATTTTCGGGTTTGAAAGAAACAGGTTAAAAATTTTATTGGTTAAGAGAGATATAGAGCCACAAAAAGGACTTTGGGCACTGCCCGGTGGTTGGATTGGCGTAAACGAAGATTTGGATAGCGCAGCTAGGAGATTGCTCGAAGAAGCAACCGGGGTGCGCGACATTTTTATGAAGCAGGTCGCCTGTTTTGGAAATGTCAGCAGATTTCCTGAAAAAAGAATCATTACCATAAGCTATAGCGCTCTAGTACAGCCAAAGGGTTTTGCGTTAAGACCGGGACCCGATACTAGCGAAGTTTCTTGGTTGGCACTTGAAGAGGTCCCTCAACTTACTTTTGATCATAACGAAATTTTAGAGGCTTCTCTAAAAACACTTCGCAATCATGTGAGGCATTACCCGATAGGATTAGAGCTTCTCCCCGAAAAGTTTACCCTTTCACAATTGCAGGCTCTGCACGAAGCCATTATTGGCAAACCCTTGAATAAGAGAAATTTCAGGACGAAAATTTTTAAGTTGAAAGTGATAAGAGCGCTTAATGAGTGGCAAAAGGAGGTTTCTCACAGACCGGCGCAATTGTATAGTTTTGATAAGGACGTATACTACAAAGTAGTGGCCGACGAGTACGAATACGAGTTGGTTATCTGATCGATATGCTTGTGTGATTGTGAGGCGAATCGTTATTTTTGCCCAAAATTTTAATGATGGAAATTGTACGGATTCCTACCAAAGCACATGCATTTATTCAGGAGCAAAAAAAAGCAGGAAAAACCATTGGATTGGTACCGACTATGGGCGCCTTGCACCAAGGCCATGCCTATTTAATAGAAAAATGCAAGCGCGAAAATGATTTTACAGTTTGTAGTATTTATGTAAATCCCGCCCAATTTAATAACCAAAAAGATTTTGATACCTATCCTGATTTATTTGAACAAGACATAGCTATGGTAAAGGCATTGGGTTGCAATGCTGTTTTTGCACCGTCTCACCAAGCGATGTATCCCGAAGGTGCAGGAGAAAATTTGCTACAGTTTAATTTTGGGAAGTTGGCGTCAGAGTTGGAAGGTAGGTACCGCCCTGGCCACTTTAGTGGAGTGGGCGTGGTGGTGGCCAAACTGTTAAATATCATAGCACCGCACAAAGCTTATTTTGGCCAAAAAGACTTGCAGCAATATTTGATCATAAAAAAACTTTGTAGAGATTTATCTTTTCAAACAGAAATTGTGATGTGCCCTACCAAAAGGGAAGAAGATGGTTTGGCCATGTCTTCTAGAAACTTACGCCTTACTAAAACTGAAAGAGAAAAAGCGCCCTTGCTTTATAGCGTACTTTCCGAAGCGGTACTCGAACTAAAGTCTGGAAAAAAGGCCTCTCAAGTAAAGCAAAAAGCTTTTGATGAAATTGCCAAAGAGCCTATGTTCAAGCCTGAATATGTGGAGGTTGTAAGCCTAGAAAGTTTTGAAATACTCTCTGGCCAACTCACAGAAAATGCTGCAATTTGTGTTTCTGCACACTTGGGCAATGCACGCTTGATCGACAATCTTCTCGTTCAAGTTTAAACGCTTACAATTGTAGAATCGAACAGAAAATATTTTTAGGCTGTTATCTTTGCGGAAATTAACCAAGTAACAAGGAATTAAAATAACACCTTGCAATAGACAACCAGCAAATCATTACCATGTACATAGAAATTCTTAAATCGAAAATACACAGGGCAAAAGTAACCCAAGCAGAATTAAATTATGTAGGCAGCATTACTATAGACGAAACCTTAATGAACGCTGCCGATCTTGTAGAAGGTGAGAAAGTACAGATTGTGAACAACAACAATGGGGAGCGATTTGAAACCTATGTGATCAAAGGGGAAGCAGGATCAGGAGTGATTTGCCTAAACGGTGCGGCTGCTCGAAAAGTGCAAGTCGGAGATATTTTGATTATTATCTCTTACGTATCTATAAAGAAGAAAAAAGCCGATAAGTTTAAGCCGCTTCTTGTTTTTCCCGATGAAAATAACCGCCTTTCTTGAGTTTTACTTCTATGAAATTCAACCTAAAAACAATATTGCAGTATGTGGTTTCCTTGCTTATTGGTGGGGCTATGTTTTGGTGGCTATACCACGAAAAAGATTACAAGGAACTCTATGCCAACTTTAAGCAAATCAACTTTTTTTGGGTGGGTATGTCTGCTGTAGCTGCAATCATTAGCCATTGGGCTAGGGCCTACAGATGGCGTATTGCCCTTAAACCATTTGGCTTGCGCATCAGTACTTTTAGGGCTTTATTGGCAGTTTTGGTCGGATATTTTGCCAACCTTTTTGTGCCCAGAATAGGAGAGTTTGTAAGAAGCGGAATACTTAAAAGAACAGATAACGCCCCAGTAAATATCTCCTTTGGAGCCATCATAGCCGAGCGGGCCATAGATTTGCTTATTTTGCTCACATTAACTTCTAGCGTTTTTTTAATTGAGTTCGATAAGATAGGAGGTTTCGTGATTGATAAATTGAGGTATACCTCAGGTAGTATGGTGATGAAGCTGGGCATACTCACCCTGGTTGGTTTTGCGGGTTTGCTATTGCTTTTTTTATTGTACAAGCACAGAAGCCGGTTTAGGCAACATTTTATTTTTAATAAGCTACAAGAGTTTGCGCTCGGAATTAAAAAAGGGGTTTTGAGCGTATTAGAATTGAGCGCTTACGACAGATGGCGTTACCTCACCCTAACGCTTACCATTTGGGCCATGTATTTTTTTATGACCTACTTCTTTTTCTTCTCACTGCCTGAAACGGCCGGTCTAGGTTTGAGGTGCGCTATGACCACTTTAATTATGGCAGGTATCGGCATGGCAATTCCAACTCCAGGAGGCATGGGTTCTTACCACATTTTCGTAGCCTTTAGCCTTTCGGTTTACGGCTTAGATAAATCTATAGGTGAGGATTTTGCCTTATTGATGCATACTACACAATCGCTCATTTTGATTGTTTTGGGTGCCGTCAGCCTTATCATAACATCCATTATCTTCACTCAGAATAAAAAGAAAATAAAGGTGGCTGAGGATATAGAAATAGATGTTGCCAGATGAAAATTTACAAGTGTTCAGAAGGGTCTAGATAAAACATTTTTTTCCAGCCTTGTGGACTGCTATCTATTCTCCAAGGATAAGGCACCAGAGAAAGTATACTGTAATGAAGATGTGCAGGCTTGCCTTTTGCATTGCCCGAGTCGCCTACCGTTCCGATAACTGTACTTTGGTTTACTATTGAAAACGAGTGAGTTTCTATTTTTTCTAGATGTGCATAATAGTGTAGTTGCCAACTTGGACTAAGCACCAAAACAATTTTGCCACCCATGCTGATACTGCCCGTAAAAATGACCATACCACTTGTAGCAGAAAATATTCTTGTGCTTTTAGGAGCAAAAATATCGATGCCCTTATGCGTTCCTGACTTGCCCCATGGATGGTACCAAAAAGAATCTGAATGGAAATCGTTTCGCGTTGCACCTTCAACCGGCATTTTTACTGGATTGGGTAAGACATAAAACAGCAAAAAAGCCAAAAGTATCAACCATTTTACTCGCTTTTGTAATTTCATAATAGTATAGCTTGGTAAATGGTATACTGCTCAGGAAAATCAATAATAGGTTTCTTCTCAAAAATACCGTAAATGGTAGAACCAGAGCCCGTCATTGAAGCATATAAGGCCCCACTATCTATAATTTTACTTTTAATATTGGATAAGATCGGATAATTAGGGAAAAGGCTGTGTTCAAAATCATTGATCAATTGGTCTTGCCAAGCTGTTATGTTTTGGCTTAAAACCTCTTTGTTTTGAACAGTTGGAATTTTGGGTACCATTCCTCTATATGCCTCAGCTGTTGAAATATGCAAATTGGGATAGACCAAAACAATGTATTTTTCTTTGAGGCTGAGTCGGGTAGGCTCAAAAATATTTCCAGTACCACTCACATGTACAGGCTTGTTTTTAATAAAAAAAGGACAGTCGCTGCCTAGTTTGCCTGCATAATCTTCCATTGCTTTACTCTCTAAACCTAATGAAAATAACTCATTAAATGATTTTATGGCAAAGGCGCAATCTGCCGAACCACCTCCTAAACCAGCGCCTATCGGCACCACCTTGTGTAGATGGATATGTACCGGGGGTATATCAAAGTCATTTTTGAGTAACTCATATGCTTTTACAATTAAGTTGTCTTCTTTGGTGCCCGGTATGGGTATGCCGCTCAACTCGATTTTAAAGTCATCTGCCAGATTGATTTCTAGTACATCTGACCAAGAGATGGGGTAGAAGCAAGAAGCGATGTTGTGGTAACCATCTTCTCTTTTATTGAGAATATTTAGGCCCAGATTAATTTTAGCATTGGGAAAAACAATCATCTTTTTTATTTCAAAACTGCCTGCTTAAAGTCATTTTTCCAAATCAATTTGCCATGTTTAATAAACTGTAAGATTATCACTAAAAGGAAGGGAGATATTTCCTGCCTCATCTTTTAGTCTCACATATACTTTTTGTAGCCCATTACCTGCCATTCGCCAATTTACTTTTTCTTGGAAAGCCTCCCATGCGGCATCTGAAAAGTTTTTACTATTCGATACTTGCATGTACCTAGCATCAGGCAGGCCGCCTAAATGTTTTACTTTTAGTTCTAACTCTACATCTACGCCATCTACCATGGTTTCTCCATTGTTGATTTCAAAATTGTAAACAATCGGCGCTTCGGTGTCGAGCTCAATTTTTTGCATAATTACTGCAGACTCATTGCCTGCTTTATCTCTAAATTTTACAGATACTGTTTTTGTGCCGTCTTGCCCTTCTAAATACCAAGTTTTTTGAGTTCGGTAAGGCTCCCATTTTGCAGGCAAGCCAAAAAGACCATTGTTGCTAATGATCATTTCATGTGCTTCGCTCGCATCTAGTTGCAAGGTCACTTTTTTGTTATTTGTAAGCGTAGCGCCTTCATTAAGATTGATACTTAAAGCTTTGGGCGGTACCCTATCGAGTACGGGTCTTATTTCTAGAACTTCGGATTCATTGCCGGCCTCATCGCCAAATTTGGCAAATACTGTTTTTTCTCCATCTCCCTCGGTAAGCAACCATCTTTTTTCTGCTTTAAAAGACTCCCAAGTACTATTGGTAAAATCTGCGCTATTGGAAAGCATCATTTTTCTAGCGCCTTCTGCTCGCAACTTCAAGCTGATCTCTCCCCCGGGATGATTGCAAAATCTATTGCCATCAATCTCTACTTTGGCTTTTTGTGGAGCATCGGTGTCTAATTCTATTTTTTGAGAAACGGTTTTGGATATATTGCCGAATTTATCTTTGTACTGCACATAAATTATTTTAATGTTATCATTGCCCTTGTCGAGTTGCCAAGTTAATTTGTCTTGGTAAGGCTTCCATTCTGCAGATTTGAGCGTTTGTATCGAGTTGGCCAAGCGCATTTCTATTGCATCTTCTGAGTAACTGTTTATTGCAACTTGTTTCAATTTGGTGTACTGTGCACCTTCGTTAATAATGTAGGTATTATTTTCTGGTGGGCTTGTGTCTATTTCTACTGGCGTAATTATGGTATCTGAAATATTGCCATAAAAATCTTTAAAGCGCGTGTAAAGTTTAACTTCTTTGTCGGGGTGGCTCAAACGAAATGTAAAAGGCTGATCTGTGTAGGCCTGCCATGGTCTGCCTGTAAAATTTTCATACTCACTTATCTGGAATTTATAAGCATCCTTAGCCTTGAGTTGTATCTTTATAAAATTAGGGTTAAAATACTGTAGCCAAGCCGAGGTATTCACCATAACAGCGCAGTTTTGTGGTGGGGCCCTATCGAGCAAAATTTCATCATGTATCGGTGTGGACTCGTTTAGGGTTTTGCTTCTAAACTTTATATAAACCCTCTTTTGCCCGTCTTCACCTTCTAATCGCCATTTGATTGATTTTTTGATTGTCTGCCATTCGGCACCTGTAAAATCAGGAGATTCGCTCAACATCATCTCTGTTGCTCTAACAGAATAAATATCGAGTTTTACCTCGCCATTTTTGTCAATAGTAAAAGATTGGTCTTTGTTGATGGCTATAGCGCCGTTGTGCGGTTGTATCTCTTTGATGATAGAATCTGCAACCGCTTTAGAGATGTTACCCGAAACGTCTTTAAAACGTGCATAAATGGTGTATGTACCTCCCTCATTTCCTATAAAATACTTGAGTGGCTCGTTGTTGTAAGGCAGCCATTTGGCCCGCTTAAAATCTGGATATTTACTGATTTGCTGGCTTATAGCATCTTTTGCGAAGAGAGCTATTTCTACTTCAGGTTTTGTAGTTCTCTCAGATCCACCATTAATTTTGATATTTGTATTTTGTGGAGGCAGTATATCTAAGATAATTTCATCGTATTTTGGGTCGGACTCTATGCCTGTTTTACTTTTGAGTTTGACATACACTTTTTTAACTCCTTCGCCTTCTTCTAATATCCATTCTTTTTGTTTTTGGTAAGGCTCCCAATTTGCACCTGCAAAGTTTTCTTTGTTGCTAAGCATCATTTCTGTGGCACTTCTTGCTCCTACAAAGATTTTAACTTTTCGGTCTCGGTCTGTGCAATATTTTGCATCGTTGTCTATGATAATACCTATAGAAACAGGGTTGATTTGTATTTTTACTTTTGCCGATATTGCGCTAGAAACATTGCCTGCCTCATCTTTAAATCTTGCATACAAAGTATGCGTACCCGCAAAATCTTTGAATTGGTAATAAAAATCTCTATTGGTATAACCTGTCCACTGTACGTTCATGAAAAGACTGTCTTCACTCAATTGCATGTAAATAGCATCTTGTGCCTCTACGGTTACTACTACTTTTTTCTCAAAAGTATTGGGCAAGCCTCTGTTTAGTTCCATGCTTTTGCCAATGGGTGCGGTGGTATCTAAAATGATGTCATCGCTAACAGTTTCTGAAATGGTTTCCGTTCGGCTTCTGAATTTGACATACACTTTTTTTAACCCGTCTTTTTCACTCAGTTGCCAAGTTTTACCCTCTCTGTAAGGCTCCCAATTCGCTCCATTAAAATCAGGATTATTACTGAGCATCATTTCTTTGGCTTCTTTGGCAAAAATTTTCAGGTTTACCTCTCTATTTGTTCGATTACAGAAAACCGCATTTTCGTCAATGGCAATTTTCAGCCCTACAGGTTTTACTTCCAATAAAATCTCAGTGCTTACTGGGTCAGAGACATTGCCAGCATCATCTTTAAATCTTGCATAAACCTTTTTGATGCCCGGGGTTTTATCAAGTGGTACATAAATATCATTGTTGTGGTAGCTTTTCCATATTTCCCCTGCAAAGTCAGGGCGGTTGCTTACTTGCATAAAAGTGGCACCATCGGCAGAAACTTGGGCATGTGCGTTGGCGAACAAGGTTTTTTGTTCTCCTCTATTAAGTACTATTTTGCCATTAGTAGGAGGGGTAACGTCTTTTTCTATATCATCGGTGGCATAGTTAGACTCGTTGCCCGCTATGTCTTTAAATTTAACGTAGATTTCTTTTTTGCCATCTACATCGCTAAATTTCCAATCCTTTCTGGTTTGGTATGCTTCCCATTTGGCGTCCTTAAAGTTTTTATTTTCGCTCAGCATCATTTTGTGCGCATCTGTTGCGGCTATTCTGAGGGAGACTTCGCCAGTTTTGGTGTAAAAATCTCCTTCGTTGATCAATATTCTTTCCCCAAAGGGCGGCGAGGTATCTACGATTACCTCGTCGTATACTGAACTGGTTTCGTTTTTTGCGATATCTCTAAAAATTACACCAACGCGGTATTTACCATCTTTGTAGTTGCCTAACTCCCAATCGTAATGTTTTTCTTGGAACAAGCGCCATTTTAAGCCAAAAAATGCGCCTGCATTGGCTATTTTCATGTATTTACCCTCTTTTACAGAGAATCGTAGGTCTAGTAATGTATTGTGTCTGTTAAGGTATTTTGTGCCTGTGGCACTGTCCAACACTATTGATCCATGCACCAGTTCTATTTTAGGTTCAGTAGGAGGCTTGGTATCTATGATTACTCTGTCTTCGTAGACCTCAGATTCATTGCCCGCATGATCTTTAAATTTGATATAAAGCTTTTTTTCGCCTTCGCCCTCTTTAAAGCTGTATTTTGTTTTGGGGTGATAGGCTTCCCATCTTGCAGAACCAAAGTTGGCTTGATTGCTTACCATGATCCAATCTGCACCTTGTATTCTCGATTCCACCACCACATTCTCTAAAAAATTGATGTAGTTGTTTCCGTGGTTAATTTCGACTTCGCCATTTTTGGGAGGTGTAGTATCCAAGATAATGCTTTCTGTAATCATCTTAGATATATTGCCATCCCTGTCTTTATATAGAACAAAGAGTTCTTTCTTTCCATCGCCGGGCAGTAATTCCCAATCTATTTCTTTCTCGGCTTTTTGCCAAGTGGCCGATGGAAAAGCAGGGTCATGACTCAGTAAGACACTATCTGCCATCATTATTTTCACATCAAGCTTAACCTTAATAGATTTTGTATATGGTTCATCGTTGTTAATGTAAATGCCTGTCTGTGCTTGAGCAAGGTCCAATGTCAAAGTGGACCACAGAATTACTGCTAGAATTTTTTTAAATACTATTGATTTTAAATGGTTGTGGAGCATCATCAAGCAGTGAAAAATTAGTTCTTGTACAAAAAATGATGGTGCATGTTGGCCCATCAAGCTGTTTGTTTGCTATTGGAACGAAAATGCTTTCTGTTTCTTAAATATTGGAGGCCAAGATTCTAAAAAAATATGAATGTGGCTTAAGTCATTACATGTAGCCGCAGTAGCCAATAATAAAGCTGTCAAGTACTCATTTTCTTATTGACCATTTCAATAAGACCATGGATTTTTTTAGAAAGTATTTTTTTGCCTTACTTCTTGTTTTATTTTCATTGGCCTGTGAAGAACAGGAAATCGAACCTCAGCATTATATGGTTGCTTCTGTAGATGCCGCTTTATTTAATATAAATGAGGATTTCGGCAGTCTGAGAGAAAAGATGTACGAAGATTTAAATCTAGTTTTCTCCTCTTCAGATTATCAGGCTTTGCAAAATTTACCATCATTGGGCGTGAGTGTGAGCGAAGAAAAGGTAGAGCATTATCTTATTGACACTTACCATTGGCAAGCAGATAATTTACTTTTCAATAATGTTTGGCGCAGCTTTTTTAGTGCATTAAGCGATATCAATTATATTATTGATGAATTGAGCAATACTTACAGAGGCTATGATCAAGCCGAAGAGCTTTTACTAGAAGCAAGGTTTATCAGAGCTTTATATATGTTTGAGCATGCCATTATGTTCGGACAAGTTGCCTTGCCTATTTCGCCTATAAATAATGTATCTGAAATAAGTGATGTGGAATGGGTGAAGGGAGAAAAAATTTGGACGTTTCTGATAGACGAACTGAATGTGGCGAGTCTGCTTACAAAAGAAAAATCTAAGCAGTTTAAGCCAAATTACTGGGCGGTAAAGGCATTGCTTGGTAAAATACATCTATACAAAGCCAATAAAGGCGATAAAGAGGCCTGGATCAAGGCCTACAGGGCATTTAGCGACATTTTAAACAGTGGTCAGTTTATTTTAGAGAAGCAATATGCCAACCTTTTTGAGCCAGATCTACTGAACGATATAGAAAGCTTATTCTATACCCAGCTCTCAGTAGCAGAACCAACATTAAAATTTGGCGAAATCAATTCTTATTCGCTAAGGCCTAGTTTACGCTTACCATCGCTTTTTTCTGATCAGGATAATAGGCTAGCAACTATTATAGAAGAAGCCGGCGAAAACGAAAAAGCTTTTAAAAAATACAATAGCGCATTTTATCAAGGAGAGGCAATCCCCTTTTACGTTGTGCGGCTTGCAGATATTTGGTTGCTTCATTCAGAAATTATCCAACACATCTTACCAGGCGATAGGGCTAGGCTCACAGGTATAAACTTAGTGAGAGAAAGAAGTAAGCTGCAATTGATCAGTAATGAGGTTTCAGATAAGGACTTTTTGATGTATATACAGCAGGAGCGCGAAAAAGAGTTGATCTTAGAAGCAAAATCTCTTTATGATTACAGAAGATGGGGGCTTGATTTTATGAAAAGTTCTCAACCCGAAATGCCTATTCAAGAAAAACATTTAGTGTTCCCAATACCTAATGCGGTTTTGGCAGATGATCACTTAAATGTTTATGAACAGCACCAGGGATACTGAGCTAGAAACGGATTTTTCGGAAATAAAAAAGCCTCACTTTTAAAGTAAGGCTTTTTTTGTGGAGAATATCGGAGTCGAACCGATGACCTCTTGCATGCCATGCAAGCGCTCTAGCCAGCTGAGCTAATCCCCCGTTTGATTTGCAAATATAAATATTATCCTTAAATCAGCAATTCTAAAAAATAAAATTTAAGCTAAAACAAAATAGATATGGATTTACTTTTTATTTATGCAAATATAAATTTAGCAAGAAAAAATTTAACTAAACCAATACTATGAAAAGACTTGTCTATCCTTTGATTTTTATATTGAGCTTTTACAGTGCAAATGCCCAAGAAATAGTGAACAGGGATTCAGTTATTGCTGAAATGGTAGAAGAGTTAAGTGCAGAAAATATTGAAAACTATGTTAAAAAACTTACTTCTTTCGGTACGCGACATACCTTGAGCGATACGGTAAGCGATCAAAGGGGCATAGGTGCTGCAAGAAGGTGGGTAAAGAGCCAACTTGAACTATTTGCTAAAGAATCTGATGGTAGATTAAGCACTAAAATGGATTATTATACCATAACAGCAGATGGCCGTAGGATACCCGAGGATGCGGTTTCGGCCAATGTTTTGGGCATACTTAAAGGCACTGATCCAGAGAATGACCAAGTTATGCTGATCACAGGCCATCTAGATTCTAGGGCATCTGATGTAATGGATGCCAATATAGATGCACCCGGTGCCAATGATGATGCCTCAGGAGTGGCCGTAATTTTAGAAATGGCTAGGGTTATGAGTAAGAGAGCGTTTCCTGCAACCATTATTTTTATGGCAGTAACAGGAGAGGAACAAGGTTTATATGGCGCAACACACATGGCAGAGAGTATGTTGGCCGATAGCGTTAACCTTATAGCAGTGCTAAACAATGATATGATCGGCAATAGTACTTCTAGCGGTACAAATTTGCAAGACAATACACAAGTAAGGGTTTTTAGTGAAGGCGTACCCGCCTATGAAACCGACGAAATGGAGCGAATACGCCGCTATACCAGTGCTGAAAATGACAGTAAATCAAGACAATTGGCCAGGTATATTAAAGAAGTGGGGGAGCGCTACGTAGATCAACTAGAAGTAAAACTGGTTTATAGAAATGATCGCTTTTTACGTGGTGGTGACCACACCCCTTTTGCCAGAAAGGGTTTTACGGCTGTAAGGGTTTGTGAGATGAACGAAAATTATTACCATCAGCATCAAACCGTAAGAAAAGAAAATGGGATACAGTACGGTGACTTGGCTGAATTTATGGATTTTGAGTATGCCAGAAAGAATGCAGGTATTAATTTGGCTACCTTGGCAAATTTGGCCATGGCACCTGCTGCGCCTCAAAATGTGTATGTAGACGTTTCTGGTCTAAGCAATGATACCCGTTTGTTTTGGGAGGCACCTAAAACAGGAGAAAAGCCTAAGGGTTATTATGTATTGATGAGAGAGACTTACCAACCTTTATGGCAAAAAAAGTTTTATGTAGAAGGCGAAGAGGTGGTTTTGCCTTACTCAAAAGACAATTATTTTTTCGCAGTACAGGCCGTGGATTCAGACGGGCATGAGAGTTTGCCTGTATTTCCCGTTCCTAAGCGAAGATAAAACTCAGCTTTTATACCTGTAAGTAACGGTTTATCGTATAGTTTGCAGGTATATTTTTTAGTTCAAAATTATTTAAGCTTGAATGACTATTATTCCATACTGTCTCTTTCGAGAGGAGCGAGTTCAGAAGAAATTAGGCGTGCTTATAAACGCTTAGCGCTTCAATTCCATCCAGATAAAAATCTGGGTGATATACATGCTGAGGAACGCTTTAAACAAGTCAATGAGGCTTATCAAATCCTCTCTGATCCCAATAAAAAAGCACAGTATGATTATTTGCTTACTTATGGCTATGCCCAAAATTCAACTGGGCCTGCCAATGGGCCAACTCCTAAAAAAAGCTATTACCAAGGTCAAAAGGTGAGGCCCGAGCCAAGGAAACTCAATTTTCTTTATGTATACATTTTTTTAGGTTTCGCTCTTTTCGTATTCATAGGCTTTTACTTTTTTTCTTTTATGGAAAAAAAGGCTGCCAAATCTATTTATGCCGATGCAGAAAAACTTTACAATTTGGAGAAGAATCCTAGGGCTGCCTTAGAATATCTCGAACTTGCTCTCGAGAAAGATGCCTCTTTGGCACCAGCTTATTTTTTAGCAGGAAAAATCCTTTTTGTAGAAGCTGCAGATTACCAAAACAGCTTGTATTATTTTGACAATGCAGTAATTGAAGGAAACGGTGTTTCTGATAGCATAGGTGTTTATTATTATTGGCGAGGAAAGAATAAATTGAAATTGGAAGATTATGTATCGGGTGTAAATGATTTAGAAGCTGCGTTTGCTTATTTTCCAGAAAATATAGATTTGATGCTTTTGCTTGCAGATGCATACTTGTACAAATTGAGCGATTTTGACAAAGCCATTTTCTATTATGATGAAGTACTGATCAAGCAGCCGCAAAATTATGATGCACTTTTAGGAAAAGCCGTTACTCTACAGAAAGAGACTGAGTACAAAGAAGCCGAAAAGTACCTTGAAAATGCCTGGGTTTTAAGACCTGAAGCGGCAGAGCTTTATTACTATCAGGCCATACAAGCGCTCAACTTTCGGAAAGATACCGTGGCTGCATGCCAATTATGGCAAAAGGCTAGCGAAAAAGGTGTGAAAGAAGCCAGCTTACAAATAGAAAAGTACTGCGATTAAGCCTCTTTTTTCCTAGCTCTTCTTTTAACTATCCATTTTCTAATAAAAAAAATCAATACTAAACCGATGAGTATAAAAGGCCAACTATAGCTTAATCCGACCAAAAAGTCAAGAAAGTAAGTCCATCCGCTGCTTAGGCCTTTACCTACTCTCTCTAAAAAACTCGGAGCCAGGGTGTTGATTTTTTGCTCTAGCCTTTGATACACATATAAATTGATGGTACTTAGCGCTACTTGGTTTTGTAAATACCGCAAACGGCCTTCTGTTGCTTCGATTTCTTCTCTGATTTCTCCCAACTTCTTTTCAACCTCAAGAATATCGGCTACACTTTTGGCTTGCTCTAAAATAGAAAGGTATCTATTTTCGATTTGTTTTTTTGCCTTTAATCTAGCAGTTACATCTACAAACTCTTCAGTAACGTCTTGAGCGTTAATTTCCTTTGAGTCTAATACCACAGCTATTGAGGCTAGGCCCTCTACTAGTGTGTCGAAATGGTTATTTGGGACTCTTATGGTGAAACTTTGAGAGATACGATAGGTGTTGTTCTCCAGATTATTGCTAATGATAATTCCTTTTTTACCTTCAACCAAAGCCTCAACTTCCTTTATGGCAGGCTCAATTTCTTCAATCTCAAATTGGATGTTAGCGGTTTTTATAAGCTTGCGCTCTGTGGTATCGCTTAAGTTGGTTTGGCTGGTGGGAAGTACCTCAACAGACGTTTCCTCGTCAAGTTCAAAAAGAGCTTCTTCTGTTTTATATGCCTTTTCATTGCTGTAACCAAGTTCATTATTTTGACAGGCAAGCAATAACAATAAAAGAATAGGGTAGAGAAAAAAATGCTTCATTACCTTTTTAAAACTTTTGCAAAGAAAAATGCAAATTTAGAAAATTCCCCAACTGATTTCTTCAATTACTTGATCGGCTTTTTCTTTATAAGAATCGCTAGCGTTGGATGAGAGCTCTTCGAAAGTTTCTTTGGCTTTGTCCATTTCCTCGTTTTTGAGATACGCTAGCCCAAGATACCATTTGGCTCTAGAGGAGTAATCACTGATAAGATTATTGGGCAAGGTCAAGAGTTCGTTAAATGTTTTTATAGCTTTTTGCGGTTGATCGTCTGCTAGATAAGCATTGCCCAAATAGAATAAAAATTTCGGACTTTGTGCTCCTATTTCGCCTTTGGCCATTTCAAAGTTTTTTATAGCGTCTTGGTAATCTAGCGATTGGTAACTGAGATAGGCTTGTTGTTCGGCATTGAGGATTTTTTGTGGTAGATCTTCTTTTCTAGTTCCTCTACTTAAGTTGATGGGGTCTTCGTCATCGGCCAAAAACTTGTATGGTCCTTCGCCTATTTCTTGATAAGCCAAATTATAGGCTTTTTCTGGTGGTGTTTGATTAAAAAATAAGAAGGTGGCTGCTATTACAAGTGCTATTGCGGCAGCGATTCCATAGCTCCAAGATTGGTTAGAAGACTTGCTTGACTGTGCTTCATTTCTAGCGCTTACTTTTAGGTTGCTTTCAATTACCTGCAAACCAAAATCTCGCTCTAAATCTATATCGCTCTGTAGTCTATATTCTGAAAAAGCGGGTAATTCTGCTGCAAAGCCGGCGATTTGTTTCTTAAGGTCTTTTCTGCTGCTGTGCTTGACTCCAGCTATAACTAGCTTAATTTCTTTGTAAAGAGTAGAAAATTCTTCGTCTTCCTTAAGTCTGGTTTCGAATTGTAATCTTTCTTCATTTGGTAATGTTTTTTCCAAGTACCGTTCTATCAGTTCTAGGTCTTTGATTTCTTTCTCCATTGGTTAAAATTCAATTTACTAACATCTTTCTAAGTCTTTTCATGCACTTAGCTTTTTGGTTTTTAGCCACATCAGCCGTATTGTAGCCTAATCTCTCTGCTATTTCAACCATGCGGCATTTATGGTAATAATATAGCTCTAAAAGTGTTTTGCATGGATTCCCCATTTTCTCCATACACCCTTCAACCAATTTCAGTTTACCTTCAAATTCTATTTCTTCTTCGTAGGTGTCGTCAAATGCGTCTGATTGCTCCTTTTTAATGCTTACTTGTAAATCGCTAAACCTGCTGCTCTTTTTTATAAAAGCTAAGGTTTTATTGATACCTATCTGAAAAAAATACGTCTTTAAAGTGCTTGTTAGATTGTCTTTATTGAGTTTACCTTTTGTAATGTTTTCGTATAAGCTTACCATGGCATCATTAAAAATGTCTTCTGCATCATCGTATTTAAGTCTGGGAAATTTCCTACTGATCAGACCGATAAACTCATGATGATATTGCGCATAAATATTTTTAAGCATCTTTGTATCCCCTCTGCCAAGCTTCTCTACAATCATTGTATCATCCATCACTTTATTAATTGAGATATTAAATTAAAGTAACCTACTAAGTGAAAAAACTATTAGTAACGGTGTCCAATTTATAAAAAAAATCACCAATATATTAAGATAAGTACAAAGTAAAATCCCCTTGAACGGCGACTTTTATGAATTGTGCTAAATGAATGAGCTTACTCAATTAAATGGCCTAGTATTTTGGTAATTTGTTATTTTTTGAAAATTAGTGATTCGATATTCCTGAGTAATTTTGTTAGCCTAAGCCGAAGATTAAGTACTTAGCTTATATCTTTGCGCAATAGCTTATGAGTTTTCCTCTAAAAACTAATGGGTAAAACAAGAGGCTATTTTTTAAATAGGTTTTTATTGAGCAAACATTAGCTAATTAAACCCCTGTGCACATATGGGAAATACAGAAGAGAAGAAGTCGGTAAACTTTATTGAAAGTATCATAGAGCAAGATATTGAGAATAATAAAAACGGTGGTCGTGTGCATACTCGGTTTCCACCCGAGCCAAACGGATATCTGCACATAGGACATGCAAAATCTATTTGCTTAAATTTTGGTTTGGCAGAACAGTACAATGGCCTTTGCAACCTTCGCTTTGATGATACCAACCCCGAGAAAGAAAATGACGAGTATGTAAACTCTATAAAGAAAGACGTTGCTTGGTTGGGCTTTTCGTGGGAGGACAGGGAATATTTTGCCTCTGATTATTTTGACCAACTTTATAAATATGCCATAGCGCTCATAAAAAAAGGGAAAGCCTATGTGGATGATTCTACTCCTGAGGAAATCAATAGAATGCGTGGTACTACTACCCAACCCGGTGAGGAAAGCCCTTACAGAAACAGGTCTGTTGAGGAAAATCTTGATTTGTTCCAAAAGATGAAGGAAGGTGTATTTGAAGAGGGTTCTAAAATTTTGAGGGCAAAGATAGATATGTCTTCCCCTAATATTCATTTAAGAGATCCCGCGCTATATCGTATTAAGCACGCAAACCACCATAGAACTGGGGATGAATGGCATATTTATCCAATGTATGATTGGGCACATGGCTTGTCTGATTCTATAGAAGGTGTAACACATTCTATATGTACTTTAGAGTTTGAGGTACACAGACCTCTATACGATTGGCTGCTTGATCAATTGGAGGTTTTCCATCCACAACAAATAGAATTTGCAAGGTTAAACTTAAGTTACACGGTACTTAGCAAGAGAAAATTATTGCAGCTTGTAGAAGAAAAATATGTAGAGGGTTGGGACGACCCACGCATACCTACCATTTCAGGCTTGAGAAGAAGAGGATATACGCCTGCAGCCATCAAGAATTTTGCCCAAAAAATTGGCGTGGCCAAGCGCGATGGGGTGGTTGATGTAGCACTTTTAGAGTTTAGCGTTAGGGAAGATTTGAACAAAACCGCCAACAGGGTAATGGGCGTATTGGACCCTCTAAAAATTACCCTTATAAACTATCCTGAGGACAAAACAGAGATGTTGACCGCTGTAAACAATCCAGAGGATCCGGAAGCAGGTAGTAGAGAGATTCCATTTGGTAGTGAAATTTATATCGAGAGGGATGATTTTATGGAAGATCCGCCACGTAAATTTTTTAGGCTTAGTCCAGGCAAAGAGGTGCGCTTAAAATACGCCTATATTATTAAGTGTGAAGAAGTAGTGAAAGATGAAGCAGGGGAGGTGGTTGAACTCAAATGTACCTATGATCCAGAAACAAGAAGTGGCTCAGATACTTCTGGTAAGAAGGTAAAAGGCACATTACATTGGGCACCTGTAAAAGAGGCCCTAAAAGCTGAGGTTAGACTTTACGACCGTTTGTTTACAGTAGAAAACCCTTCGGCAGACAAGGAAAAAGATTTTAAGGAATTTATAAATCCTGATTCTTTAGTAGTTTTGCCAGAAGCCTTACTTGAGCCATCGGCAAAAAATATAGCGGTGGGAGATAGAGTACAGTTTGAAAGAAAGGGCTATTTCTGTGTTGATCGGGATTCTAGCAATGAAAAGCTCGTATTTAATAGAACAGTTACATTAAGAGATACTTGGGCAAAGATGAGTAAGAAAAAGTAAGGTCCTGAAAATAAACTTTTACATAAAAAAAAGCCTGAAGTAATTCAGGCTTTTTTTTATGATAATGCATTCGCTGTTAAGCAATGGCCTTTGCAGGCACTTCTGCAGGTTTATATTTATTTATTTTGATAATACCTACTTTGTCTAGTACCTTAATAACAAGGTAAGTTGGGTCTATTTCGTGCCAACGGAACCCACCAAAGTTTGCTCTGTTGCCATGCTTATGGTGGTTATTATGATAGCTTTCTCCCATCATTAAGAAATCGAAAGGAAGGAAGTTTTTAGAAGTATCGCCAACTTTAAAGTTGGTGTAGCCATACTTATGAGCAAACCAGTTGATGATTGCACCATGAATGGGCGACAGCAAAAATTGAACTGGTAATAATAACCACATCCACCAAGCGGTAGCGAACTGATAGTAAAATAAAACATAAAGGCCACCCCACATAATTCTTGAAACCCAAGAACGGGCAAATTTATCGAACCAGTTCCATTCCGGTATATCTTGTGTAAACCTAGAATCTATAGTTATTCTTTTGTTTGCTATATCAGAATAGATTGTTTTTGTTTTCCACATCATCTTAAATATGCTTTCATCATATTTAGGTGAGTGTGGGTCATCTGGAGTATCTGCAAAAGCATGGTGCATTCTGTGCATGATACCATAACCATAAGCACTTAAATAATTAGAGCCTTGGAAGATCCAAGTAAGCACGAAAAATACCCTTTCGGTAAATTTGTTCATGGTAAAAGCTCTGTGAGAAGCATATCTATGTAAAAAGAATGTTTGGAAGAAAAGCGACAAATACCAATGTGCAACAAAGAAAATAATTATTTCTTTCATGAAATGTGATTTTTTTGATGAATAGTTAATTAAAATGTATGGTTGTTCTTCTGTTTTAATGTATACAGAAACACAAAAGACTTTTATTGTCTACTATAGTAGACAACAAACATTTCAATCTGTGACAAGATTGGCCTATTTTTTTTGAGAATTTTGTATAAAGGCCAATTCTTGCTTCAATTCATTGATAAAATCGGTAGGGATTCCCTTAGAACATGCTTTTTTAAAGCTCTCTAAAAAGCTGTGGTGCTTAGAAAGGTCCAATGAAAACTTCTTTGCTTCTTTTTCCAGGTTTTTTTTAGCTCTGCAGAATAATTGTCTGCAGTTGTCTTTTTTCTTATCTAACAGTTCTTGCAATTCATCATATTCTAAATTGAAAGCCTCTCTCAAGATATAAATTGTTTTTTCCATAGGCTCAAGCTTGGTGTGTAAAATGGCCAAAGCCTCAGAGAGTTGGTTTTCGATGTCAAAATTGAAGATATTGCCATCTTTCTGAGATTTGAATATCTCAGGCATCTGTGCTGTTTCGAGATATTCTTTCTTTTTCTTTTTTAGGCTTTCTAAATGATTGATGCAATTATTGGTAACTGCTCTAATAAGATAAGATTTGGTGTTCTTGATCTTGTCGTGGTCTACGGTAAGCCATTTCAAAAAGGTATCCTGCACGATGTCTTCAGCATCTGCAAAGGATCCAACCATTTTTAATGCAATTGAATATAAAAGGGGTTGATACTGCGAAATTGCTTGAGAGGTACTCAAAATAATCTAAAAGGAATAAAAAAAAGCTTTAATTACAGTACAATTAAAGCAAATAATTGAGACTAAAAAAAAAAAAGGACTGTTTTTCTTAAAAAACTAGTCCTTTTTTTTAGAAAATTCAGATTTATATCAAGATAGCTACCTGTTTTAGTCTACCTGCTACTTTCAATCCCCTCTCTTCCAAGACTTTAAGGTTAATTTCAAAACGGAGTTTGTTGCCTTTTGTCTTAAAGTTTATGCAGCTACCTTCTTCAATAATTCCGTTTTTATCTGTTATAAAAAGCAGGTTTAAATCAGTAGATTTTTTATGCAATGTGGCAAAGTGCTTACTTTGGTTTCTAGGAATGTAAACGACCTGAAAATCATCTATATCATCTGAGGCATTTATTTTGGATATTAAGATTTTTCTTCCCTTTCTTTCAGCATTTTCTAGTGTGCTTTTTAGTAGTTGATACATGGTATTATCATTCAATACGGCAATATTAAAATCTGTATTTGTATCGTCGTCAGGCCAATCAATGTATTTTATAAAGTGATATAGGAACATTCTCCTGAGGTCTTCTTCTGAATTGTTCTGGGCAAGTAAAGTAGAAAGGCCAAAAAGTGATAAGAGAATAGTAAATAAATATTTTTTCATAAGATGTTTGTTTGTAATGTTATGTTGGAGTTTTAAAGACATTTTTATACTTAAAAAGCTCAAAACTTACA
>CAKZMZ010000591.1 GCA_937129345.1 uncultured Thalassovita sp.
GCTTTTTTATATGTGCTAAAGTGAAAGTGGTTTAGGAATCTTCATACATATCAGAATACCCTCCAATAAATATCAATCCTCAAGTTCGGTAAATAGAAATTGCGTGTAGTCAATAATCCCTACGTAAACCCCATTTTCCTCAACTGGTGCAATCCTTACATTGTAATTGTGCATCAACCTTGGTATATATTTTACATTTAAGTGAGCGGATATAGAGAATACGGGTTTTGTCATAATTTCGTAAACACTTACCTCATCAAGGGTCTTATCAGGTAGGATCACACCATCTATAACATCGTTCACGGTTATGATACCGTTTACATCAGCATTGTCTCTTTTTTGGATGATCAGTGCCTGCACATTTTTTTCCTTCATCAATTTAACGGCATCGCGCACACTTGCCAGGCCGTCAATATAAAACAATTTATCTGAAGCGATTTCCTTTGCTTTTTTAAAAGTTTTCATGACTATTTAGATACTTATAATTGTTCGGAACTAAGGTTTTCCCTTATTTTCTTTATCTGTTTAGATAGCCCTGCAACACGATCTATTTTTATTGATATCAATATCCCGTTTCCTGGCTTTTCTAGATCCAATTCCTCTGAAACGGATTTTATAATCTTTTTAGTATGGTGTTCTTCAACTACAAAAAAGACAATATCTGTTCTGTCCTGTATAGAAAGTCCCAAAAAATTTGATGCCTCCATACCAGTGCCCTTACCACGGATGATCACATCACCTGTAGCACCGGCTTCCTTGGCTATCTTAACCACTTTTTCTGTTAATTTAGGATTAACAAACCCTATTACTAGATCAAACCTCATGATTTTAATTTGTTTATGTAACTTGCAATATCATTTATCTGTGCATATCCTAAAACTGTGATCATAGGGAAAACACTTGCAAAAGCGATCAAACCAAAGCCATCCATTGCTGGATTTCTGCCAGGTACCACTGTTGCAAGTCCCAACCCAAGTGCTGCTACAATCGGTACGGTAACCGTAGAAGTAGTTACACCTCCTGAATCGTAGGCCAATGCTACAATATCCTTTTTTACAAATAGTGTCTGTATGACCACTATTATGTAGCCGACCATTATATAAGTAACCAAAGAATCACCCACTACTATTCTGTATGTACCTACAACTAGTGCAAGGGCAACGCCTATAGCGACAACCACGCGAAGGTATAGTGTGCCTATGGTGCCGCCAGAAACTTCATTTGCCTTAACGGCTACGGCGTACAATGAAGGTTCTGCTATAGTGGTAGAAAAGCCAATTAATGCTGCAAAAATATATACCCAGTAGTATGCCTGCCAATCTGACAATGAACCAGAATAACCACTCAGTATAAACTCTGGCTTTGCTAGTTGCTTGGCCATTAATTCTCCAAGTGGAAACAAAGCCTTCTCCAGCCCTATCAGGAAAAAGGTCAACCCAAAAACAACCAATACAACCCCAAAAATAACCTTTTTAAAATTTGGTATAGATTCCTTTATGATAAAAATATGAAAAGCGGATATCAATATTACAATAGGAGCCAAATCTCTTATAGTGTATAAAAATGTAATCCCTAGTTCTCCTAACATATCCATAAACTAAAATATCAACATACCATAACCCATTACAAACATCATAGGTAAAAGCGATGCAAGGGCGATTAGCCCAAAACCATCTGTCAGAGGTTTTCTTCCCTCAATCACTGTGGCAAGGCCGACTCCAAGGGCCGTTACCAAAGGTACTGTGATGGTTGAAGTTGTAACTCCACCAGCATCATAAGCAATACCGATAATCTCTTCAGGTGCAAACAAGGTCATTATTATTACAATTACATATCCACCGATTATAATGTAATATACTGGCCAACCCTTAATTATCCTCCAGATACCGATAAGAATTGCCAAACCTACCGAAACAGCTACAGAAAGCCGTAACCCAAGTGCATAACCCGGCCCACTTTCAGGTTTCAACAAATCTGAAGCTACAGCTATTTCTGCAGCTTCTTTTGCAACAGCTATAAGGGCAGGTTCTGCAATGGTCGTTGAAAACCCCAGAAGAAATGCAAAAGATAAAAGCCAGAACAAACTCCCTTTATGGGCTAGCGCATAGGACAAGTTCTCTCCAATGGGGAAAAGGCCTATTTCAAGGCCTTCTACAAATAACATAAGACCCAGTACCACAAAACCCAGACCAACTATAATATCTCCCAGATTCGGAAAAGGTTGTTGTAAAACGACTATCTGGAAAAACGACACTACCAAAATAATAGGTAACAAATCTAAAAAAGCAATTCTTAATTTACCTATTATTCTGCTTACCAACTTTTTAATCATCCACTACAAGCTAATTTTAATACCTTTCAACTATTACATGGCCTTACCAAAGAGAAATAAAATTGCAAATAATCAAACCTATGATAAAATCTTTTCAGTTCTGTTATTTCAGATTCCAAGTCATATAAACAATTTTTGACCTTGTAAGTAACCATGCCTTGACCAAATTTAAATATAGCTAGAATAAAGGACATTGACCAGTTAATGTGGATTGAAAAACACGATTATTGATGATTGAAACCACTAGAAATATAGCCGAGTCTGCTTTTACTACTAATGCCTCGAGATTGCTTGCGGATTTCACAATATTAATAGCCCCCAAAGCCATGTAAGCCGATAATTGCCAATAAGCGAGGGAAAAGCTTGATAAAGCACTAGTACTCAATCCAGATAATGAAATGAATCAACGAGCTAGCAGAAAAAGAGCAATCAATTTGAATAGAGCTTTTAAAAAATTATTGAAAATAAATACAATAACAATTGATAAACCCATACTGGGTTTGGTAGGACGGGAAGGCTCTTAATAACTTAATCCCGTTGTGTCATACAGAAGCTTTTACTACTGTTAAATCAGCAGAGTTTTATCTTGGCATTAGCCTGTGTTTTCCCAAAAATGTTTTGGCCTCTTCGTAAATATCATCTATGCTCTTTGTATCAAAAGTACTGTATTTACCCAAAGGAAAGACCACCGTGTTATCTGTGTAAGAGAATTTGTAGGCGTTTGCCGAATACATCAACAGGGCATTAGAATGATTGGTCACTTTTAAAATGGAGTTCAAACCTTTCTTTTCTTTAATATCTGGTTTGCAGACATAACTTCCTAACAATGGTAACTTATTTTCCTTGAAAGGATGTATCGGAAAATTGTCCATAATGCCACCATCAGAATAAAGTACTCCATCTATCTCAACGGGGCTGAACACTGCGGGTACTGCACATGACGCCAACAAAGGCTTTACAAGTTTACCTTTATCAAAATAGGTCTCCTCTCCTTTCTCTATGTTTACAGCCGCTATATGCAAAGATATATTCAGTGATTCAAAATCATCCTTTACGTATTTATCGATAATACACTCATATTTGTCCGAATCAAAAAAACCTGCCTTGGTGGGGTTGAGCCATGTGTAACGAAATAAAGGAGTAGATTTAAAGAAATCTAGAATCTGCTCAGGTCTTAGACCAGAACCATACAGAGCACCTACAAGCGCTCCGGCACTGCTACCAGAAATCGCATTGATCTTTATCCCGGCCTCCTCTAGGTATTCTATCAATGCGATGTGGGCGACTCCCTTTACCCCGCCACCGCTTAATACCAAATTAACACGGGGCATAGTAATACTATTTGCCAAAGAGTCTATAACACTAAATTTTCTTTCTTCGTACTCTACCATTTTAATTGTTTTGACACTTTTTATCTAAAGTACTTTACTAAAGAACCATCGTTTTTACCGATACTTACAAATTCACAACCATTTCTGCCAAGCTACTTTTGAGTCATCTCCAACTCAAAAAAGAATATTAAAAAATGTCAATTTTACAGTAAAAAAA
>CAKZMZ010000592.1 GCA_937129345.1 uncultured Thalassovita sp.
AACTGTTCTGATGGGTGGACTTGTTGGTAACTCAAGCGGTGTTATGATGTTTACGACCTCTGCAGTTGCCAAGGATAAAAACAAAGTAAACATGATGAAAAATATCTATATGAACTTGAAAGAGACTGAGTAATTATAAACGATATGGTTCAGTGCATGGCCTCATCAATCATGTTCGCTATAATTTTTTGCCCTTCGGGTTTGAGGTGCACTCCATCGGACGTAAGGTAAGGAAAGACTGCCTCTAAGGGTGTATGAATATCTACAAAGTTACAATTATTGCGCTGAGCTATTTCTGCAAATTGCTTTTTCAGCTTTTTTACCCGTTCCCCTGCTCCTTTGTACTTTTCAGCGAGCTGCTGATCTGCTCCATAAGGCGGTGGGCTTATGATAAAAATATCAGGTGTTTCCCTTCCCTTGTAATACACTCCTATTTTGTCGAGCAGTTTTTGATAGTTATCCTGCACTTCATCCAATCGGTCTTCAAAAATAGCTTTACAGTCATTGGTACCCAGCAAAATTGCGATAGCATCCACTTGGTTGCGGTCAGGGTCATTTTCAGAAAGGTAACGGTCAATTTGCATTACAGTATTGAGTTGAGGATTGCCGTTGTTCACAAAACCCACCGTATTGCCCGAAATGGCGGTATTAATAATGTGGTCTTGCCAGCGAACCGTTTTCAGTTGGTCTACCCAACCGCCATCTATCGCCCCATTGGAGTCGCCTATAGCGAATATGGTGCGCCCGGGCACATGCTTCAGGGCTTGATCAACTAACATTTCGTGCCCGCCTTCAAAGATGGTGACCGCTACCTTATCTTCAAACTGCTGCTTATAGTGGATCTTTCTCCCTCCGATACGCCCGAAGTGGCTATGAGGTAAATCCCTTGTGGTTATCAGCCTTTTGGTAATCTCTTGCGGCACAAGTGCCGGAGCTTCAAAAGGAGCAAAATCCTGTACCACTTTATTGTAGATATCCAGCGAATGGGTGATGGGCACCGAACCTGTATAGCCATCGTGCACCCCTGTGTAAATAAAAAGCTTACTATTTCTTCGCTGTTCAATAGGCGTTTGCATAAAACGGGGAGAACGACTTTTGGCTTCTTCTACATCCACATGAAGGGAGTCACCTGTAGTTGCTAAGGCAATGTGCTTGGCATACTTTAGCCCCCGAGCCTTGGTTTCATAATACCATTGGTGAATATCTGAAATAGCTGCCCAAGCCGAAAAAGTACGGATATTATGCTTAGATTCCATATAGGCAAGCAAGGTAGCATATCCACCTCCACTCGCTCCCAACACGTGAATATTTTTTGCATCAACATTTCCATTTTCCAGCGCAAAGCTAATGGCATCATCAATATCAGAGATAACCAACGGACTGCCACAGGCTTCGGGCGTATAATTTGGCCCGCGAAAACTAGGATGGATGTAGTTCCAGTCTTTCTCTAAGATTTGCGGCAACAAAGGGTCTTTCTGTGTATAATCTCCACTCCATGTATGTAGGCTTACAATCAGCGGCTGAGGCTTTTCTTGGGTAGTAGTTCGAAAAAAGGCTTTTTGCCCCTTCCCGTCTGCACTAGAAGGGATGCTCACTTCTTTAAATTCTTTGGGCCAATTACGCTTTTGGGTATCGTCCCACTGTGGATCTTGCTGCGCCCAAAGCACCGAGGCCATTGGCAACAAAAGCAGTAAAAAGTTGAGTTTTTTCATTTTTAAGCTTTATTACTATGCTTGCAGATATATAATCACAAGATAACAAAGCCATTGATCCAAGAAAAATTATCCTTAAACAAGGAAGCGACTCAGGCAAAAAAACAAGGCGAGGAAATGAAATACTTAAAAGCTAAAATCTGAATGAAAACGCATCACAAGTTGCGTTTTTTTGCCAACTGATGTTTTAAACAAACAGATAATTTAACCCAGTTCTTTTAAAGTTGGGCAATACAACTGCAAACGCTCACTGTTTGCCAAACAAATATTTTCTATTTTATCTCCTTTAAACGAGTAAAACACCTCTAAAAAATGGCCATGCATTTCATGTAGGGCTATAGTCTTACCTTGGTGGTTAATGCGCTTTACTAACCTCGATTCTTTAAAAACAATCTCAGCTTTAATGTAGGCAGGTAATTGATCGAAGTCCTCCATAATTTCTAAAAAATTTGACGTAGATAGAAACTAAAAAATAATGCTGTTAAACTCCCAAATAACGCAATACTGTATAATATATGCGAGGTGATAGATAATTTTTATCAATTCTCCGCTAGCCTGTTAAATGGCCTTACCCAATCTGCACAACGTTTCCCATTATTACTAAGCCCGTGAGGTTTAAGCCTGTAAAAGCATCATACAAAATGCAGCTCCACAATATAAACCCCACAGGTGTATAAATAAATTATACTTCCCAACCTTTTCTATATTGCCTGCCCACAAATTGATTGGCCTCTTCTAAATTAGTTATCTTCATGTTTTCACCGTCCCAAAGCAGCTTTTTGCGCGCGTAAAAATCCATACGGCCGCGCTCGTTTTTCTTACCTAGCATATAACTCCTAATGGCTAAATTTCCCATTAACACGGTCTCGGTCATAGGTCCTGCATAGTCAAAAGAAGAGGTGAGCGCCTGATGTTCAGAGCTGTTAAAGCCTGCCTTGCAAGCATCTACCCATTTACGCTGGTGACCATATTCCGGCTCTTTATTTTCTTCTACTTCTGGCCCAAAATCGGTTGTACCATCGTTTAAATACAACTTAGGCATTAGTGGAGAACTATCGTTGATATTGGTTGAAATAATGCCTTTTTCCCCAATGATCAACACACCGTTTTGGCTACCCTTACCACCAATATCGCTGTTGGCAGGAATAATATCTGGGTGGGAAGGCCTAATGCCGCCATCGCTCCAAGTCATCTCTATTTTAGATTTGGTCTTTTCTGTAGCATCAAAATGCAAGGTAATGAACGATGATGGAGGGCAACCCTCAGGATGATAATCGGGTGTCCACATTTGAGAGTAAACACTGCTCACGCTACATTCTGCATCAGTAGGATATTTTAAGCCCAATGTTCTAAAGGGAATATCGATCAAGTGGCAACCCACATCTCCTAAAGCGCCGGTACCATACTCCCACCAGCCTCTCCAGTTAAAAGGATGCATATTGGGTATAAACTCGGTTTGTTTGGCAGGGCCCAACCACAAATCCCAATGTAGATCATCGGGTTTTTTGCTTGCATCTGCTGCAGGCATAGCGCCTCCTTGTGGCCAAACAGGCCTATTGGTCCAAACTTGCACTTTGCTGATTTCTCCTATAGAATCAGAATCAACCCACTTTTGTACCATATCCAACAAAGGGTTGGAGGCACCTTGGTTACCCATTTGGCTTACTATTTTATTTTCGCGTGCCATTTCGGTAAGTAATCTAGCTTCGCGTATATTATGAGTCATGGGCTTTTGCACATAAACATGTATGCCTCTTTGCATGGCATAAGAAGCCGCCGGGGCATGCACGTGGTCAGGTGTTGAAATGGTTACCGCATCGATATCCTTTTCCTTATCGAGCATTTCTCGGTAATCGTTGTAGAGTTTAGCTTTCGGAAAAGCCTCTACTGATCGCTTAGCAGAACCTGAAAAATCTATATCGCAGAGTGCCACTACATTTTCTCTGCCATTAACCGAAGCATTTTTGATGTCGCTTGCGCCTTTTCCTCCTGCTCCTATGGCAGCGAGGTTAAGTTGATCGCTAGGGGCCGTGTAGCCTACACCTCCTAACACATGCCTAGGCACCAGAAAAAAAGAGGAAGCGATAGCACTGTTCTTAATAAATGTCCTTCTAGAAGAAGAAGTCTGTTCTTTGTTGTTCTTTTTCATTTTCAGATTACGTTTTGAATAGTTTATCTAAAAATAACAAATTACATCGATCAATAACAATTTGGCCCACAACCAAATGAAACAGAATCAATTTAATTATATAGCTACTTATTATGTAAGCCTGTCCAATATTCAGATACGCAATTGCCTAATTTTACTTTTTACTAGATTATTGGTTTTAAAATATATTTTTGTCATCGTATTAAGGCATGTATCTAATCTGGAGGATAATCTGAGTAAATTGGGTAAAGGAAATAGCCCATATATGATTAAACAAAGCCATTAACATGACCGAGGTCATAATTCTTTCGTCAATCCCTCTCTACTTTCACGTTGAAAATCAATTCTTACCATAAGCATTAAAAACATGGAAGTAACTTCAAAAAAACCCACACAAAAAAAAATGGAGGTCAACCACAAAGCCCTAGAACAATGGGTAAATGAGGTAGCCGCCAAATGTCAACCCGATAGCATTTATTGGTGCGACGGTTCACAAGAAGAATATGACGAACTAACTCAAAAACTAGTTGACAAAGGAACTTTTATTCGATTAAACCCTGAAAAAAGACCAAACAGTTTTGCATGTTTTTCTGACCCAAGCGACGTAGCAAGGGTAGAAGACAAAACATTTATTTGCAGCCGCAGAAAAGAAGATGCAGGCCCCACCAACAACTGGATGGATCCTAAAGAAATGAAAGCCACATTAGATGGTTTGTTCGAAGGATGTATGAAAGGCCGCACCATGTACGTGATTCCTTTCTGTATGGGTCCACTCGCATCGCCCATATCACAAATTGGTGTAGAAATTACTGACTCTGAATACGTTGTTACAAACATGCGTATCATGACCCGCATGGGTAAAGGCGCATTAAACCAATTAGGCGACGACGGCGAATTTGTAAAATGTCTGCACACAGTAGGTGCTCCATTAGAGCCCGGTCAAGAAGATGCCAAATGGCCATGTAATCCTGACGTAAAATATATAGTTCACTACCCAGAAGAAAGAAGCATAGTTTCTTATGGTTCTGGTTATGGTGGCAATGCCTTGCTTGGTAAGAAATGTTTCGCACTTCGTATAGCATCAACTATGGCACGCGAAGAAGGTTGGCTAGCAGAACACATGCTGATCCTTGGTGCAAAAAGTCCAGAAGGTGAAAAAACATATGTGGCTGCTGCTTTCCCAAGTGCTTGTGGTAAGACTAATTTTGCCATGTTGATCCCTCCAAAAGAAATGGGCGAATGGGAAATCACTACAGTTGGTGATGACATCGCTTGGATCAAACCAGGACCTGACGGCAGACTTTATGCCATTAACCCTGAGGCAGGTTACTTTGGTGTGGCTCCGGGTACCAATTATAAAACCAACCCCAATGCTATGGAAACCATTAAGGAGAATAGCATTTTCACTAACGTAGGGGTAACTCCTGACGGTGATGTTTGGTGGGAAGGTATGACTGATGAAGTGCCTGAAGGTATCACAGATTGGCACGGCAACAAATTTGATCCTGAAAAAGGAGGCAAAGTAGCGCACCCAAATGCCAGATTTACCTGCCCGGCGAGCCAATGCCCAAGTATAGATGAAAACTGGGAAAAACCAGAAGGTGTGCCTATAAGCGCCTTTATAGTAGGTGGCCGCAGAAGCTCTGCCGTACCTTTGGTATACCAAGCCGTTAACTGGAACTTCGGTGTGTATGCTGCATCAACCATTGGTTCTGA
>CAKZMZ010000593.1 GCA_937129345.1 uncultured Thalassovita sp.
CTATAGTTTTGGGTGAGGTTCACAATGTCTGATACAGCCTTTCTTAAATTTTCTCTTAAAGGGTCATTGTAATAATCTAAACCGTGAATGTCTCCCCAAGGGATAGGCTTATTGTCAACTCGGCAGCTGTTTTCTATGGTAGTCCAATCGGGTGGGCAGGCATTGATGGAGAAGTCATAACCCATTTCTCCAAATTGCCATAGCATTTTAGGCCCGGGTACGGTATAGAAAAAGGCCGAGCCTAATTTGATACGGTCTAAAGCAATGGTCATGTTACGCACATTGTAAGCGCCTTCTGCTTGGCCTTCTTTCAAGTTTTTGACCATTAATCGCTCTTCGTCGTGGCTTTCCATGTAACCAACTACGCCATCTTGCGCCCAACCTCGTGTGTCTGATAAAATCCAATCAAAATTAGCATTGGTGTTTCCTTTAAGCGCATTGCCGTAGTCATGAGTAAGGTTTCCCCAAAGCATCATACCATTGCCGTATTCTGCCAGTTCTTTTTCTTCGGTATTGTCTGCAAAGTGTTCTAAAATGATATAGATATCTTCTTCCACACTCCAAATTTCATCTGCCATTCTTTTGAGTAGGGCAATTCTAGAGGCATCATACGCACTCCAAGCGCCTACATCATTGATATTGTTTTGTTGGGTAAATCCTTTGGAAAGGTCGAAGCGGTAGCCATCAAAGTTGTATTCGGTGATCCAGTATTTGTTGACTGCATCTGTAAAATCTTTGGTGTATTGGCTTTCGTGATTAAAGTCGTAACCAACATTAAAAGGATGGGTAGGGTCTGTATTAAACCAAGGATTATCTGCTGCAGGCTTATTGTTTTCTGTATCCCAATACATGCGCACCATAGCATTTTGCCCAAAGGCGTGGTTCAACACCATATCTAGCAATACCACGATTCCCTTCTCATGGGCTTTGTCTATAAAGTGCTTTAGGTCGTTTTTGGTACCATAAAACTTGTCAGGAGCGAAGAAGTAACTAGGGTTGTAACCCCAACTCAAATTGCCTTCAAACTCCATGACTGGCATCAGTTCTATGGCGTTTACACCCAAACTGGCGAGGTAGTCTAAGGAATCTGTTAAATCGGTATAGCTATGTGAGCCTAAAAAATCTCTGATCAGCAATTCATAAATCACCAATTCTTCTTTTCTAGGTTTGCCGCCTTTTACCTCGGGGTAACTCCAAACATACTCCTCTTGTGCAGTTTGTAGCACTGTAGCAATGCCATATTCTTGCTTATCATACGCAGGCAAGTTTGGATATACGCTTTCGGGGATGAAAGGGTCGTTCCAAGGATCGGCCACTTTATCGGCATAGGGATCACCAATCTTAATGGTGCCATCTACCCAATACTGAAAGATGTATTCTTTGCCAGGTTCTAAATTGTTGAGGGTAATCCAGAATTGCTCACCATCTGGCGTTTTGTTCATTTTGTAGTTGTTGTCTATTTGCCAATTGTTAAAATCCCCCACTATGTACACAAATTCTTTGTTGGGGGCAGTAAGCACTAAGGTAGCTTTAGTTGGGTCTTCACTGTAGTTAAGGCCAGAAGTAACACCCGAAGGTATGTTTATAATGGACGAGCCACTTTTAAGGAACACTTCAAAGCTTATGGTATCTCTATAAACTGTGCCTGAAATATTGGCCTCAGCGATGAGTGTGAGGCTGTCTGTTTGTGTAGCAGTATATTCATAAACAATGCTATCTGTATTGGTGTTGCTTACTAATTCTGTTAGGCTTCCTTGTTCATCTAATCGAGCAATGCTTATCTCAGAGGCAAGTTTGGTAGCCTCGGCGCGTACTTTTAAGGTTTCGCCATTTTCAAGAAAAAATAAATCGCCATTGGGTTCTTTAAAGTTGACAAAATCGCCTGCGTTTAAATCGAGGAAAATATCGCCATTACTGATTACGGTGCCACCTTCAAAACTACCGGCACTGCCTTTACCTTCTGCGCTGCCATCAGCATTTCTAAATACCATGGCTAAACGGTAAATGGTTTCACCTTCGGGTACCTTGTAATAGGTGCGAATATCTGGTGTGAAAGTAATCTGCCATTTGTCAGTTTCGCCTTCTACTTTGGTCATTTGCCCTATGCCATCGTCTTGGCCCCAATTGCCCACCACATATTCAAATCCGGTTCCGTCGGGGCCGGTGGTTACTACACCTGAGTGCATATAAACAGTGCTTGCTCCAACGAGCCCTGCTGTGCCTTGAGTGGCATCAAAAGTCAAAGTGGTTTCGGTTCCGTCCGCTTCGGGGAAGACAGGTGAAAGCGATACAATTTGCCCTATCGCATTGTAGGTAAGGGCGGCAAAAATTAAGATTAAGAAAAAAGTCTTTTTCATGTTAAGTTTTCGCAGGCGCGTTACTTAACTTATTCTGAAAATATTGCTGAGAAGGTATAGCTTGTTATATGACTGTTACTAATATAGCATTCTAAAATGCTCTTTTGCAAAGAATACATGCTAAAAATTTATGCAAACGGTTGCGAATACGGTTGCATTTTATGCCGAGCTACTCGGCTACTGATATTGAAAACCGTTAGCAATGAAAGGTGCGCAGCCGAAGTTTTAAAGTTTTGCGCTGTCTGTGGAGCCTCTGATGATCAGTTCTGTGTCGAGCACTACTTCTTCAAAACTATCTGAGTCTGAATTTGTGATTTGCTTAAGGAATAATTCTCCTGCGGTTTGCCCTATTTGAAAAGCTGGCTGCGCAACACTGCTCAGATGCGGTTCTACTAAGGAGGTTATTTTTTGGTCATCGCTAAAACCGATAACAGCTACGTCTTGGGGTATTTTCAGGCCTGCTTCTTTTATGGCTTTTATGGCACCGATGGCAACATTGTCATTTACTGTAAAAACGGCATCAGGTCTTTGTTCTAATTGTAAGAGCTTTTTCATATTTTGATAACCGCTCATTCTATTATCTGCCTGCAGTAACAATCTTGGGTCATGGGCAATACCATTGTCTTTTAGGGCGTCTAGATAGCCATCTTTCCTTAATCTACTGATTTGCAAGGATTCTGGCCCAGATAGGTGGGCAATGTGTTTGTAGCCTTGATCGATAAGATGCTTAACTGCATTGTACGCACCCTTTTTATCTTCAACAATTACCTTGTGTGCGTCTATTTCATTGCAGATCCTATCAAAAAAAACAAGGGGTACACCCATATTGACTACTTTTTTAAGGTGCGAAAAATCTGTGGTGTTTTTAGAAACGGAAATCAAAATGCCGTCGACTCGATTGTTGAGTAATGTGTTTACATTGGCTACTTCTCGCTCATAAGATTCATTAGATTGGCATATGACTACATTATAACCTGCTTTATAGGCAGTGGCTTCCACTCCGCTTATGGCCGAAGAAAAGAAAAAATGAATGATTTCTGGCACAATTACGCCAATAGTAAAGGTTTTTTGGCTTCTCAGGCTTAATGCAATAGAGTTGGGCTGGTAATTTAAAGAATTGGCCAATTCTATTACAGCCTTCTTGGTATGCTTGCTAATGTCGGGATGGTCTTTAAGTGCCCTTGAGACAGTAGCTGGGGAAATGTCGAGCTGTCGGGCAATATCCTTGATGGTTACCTGGCGCGTTTTCATTTTCTTAGTAAGTGGTCTGTAATTCACACAAATTGCTAATGTAAGATAGCAAATTTATCAATAAGTAGTGGTTTATTCACACTTCAACCTACCTCAAAAAATAAGGATGGCTTCTTGTTCTTTTTTCGAAATTCGTTGTTTTACTCTAGCTCCTTTGCTTGCCTGCAATATAAGCAGTGGGGCTTATCCTGTATAGAATTTTTATACATTTATTCAATATTTATTACATCTGTGATGAAAGAGGTAAGCTGTGTTGATTCTACAGGCCTACAAGTCATATCTAGCACTCCAATACTCTATGCCTATCTTGGTTTCGTAAACTTTTTAAAATTAGACTTAGCCTGTCTATTCTCATGAGAGGATATTCTATTTTGAAGACTGTTTAATAGTTGGCTTCCAATTAAACTGTAAAATTGTACATTTCTAAGAAGTAATCTTTTCAGAGGATATTGCAAAATGCATAAATAGTATAAGGATTAGATAAAATGATGTTGAATTATTTTTATAAATAAAAGGGATAATCAAGTGGTTTCTGCAAAATTTCGCAATCGATTACGATGACGATTGCATTAAAAAATTTCGAAAACAAAAGCCCTTTGTTTTGCCATATCCGAAAAATGTTTATAAGATTAGAACTAACTTCAATTAATTTTTAATAAGCAGTAGCTCTTTAACTTACTGAAAATATTAATGTGACTAGGTGTTGCAATATGACTATTTAATGAATTATTCATTTTAAGGCGCAATGACATGAAATGTAACTAAAGTATTAATTAACCAAGTTTTAAACAAAAATTATAGCAATTTAAATTAATGAAAATGAAGTATAATTACTCCTTACTAAGGGTTCCAATATCCTTATTAGCAATGGTTTTGAGCTTCAATTTTGCATGGGCTCAAACTACAGTATCAGGTACCATAACAGATGGGGAAGATGGTTCTCCGCTGCCAGGTGTAAACGTATTAGTGAAAGGTACTACAAACGGTGCAATCACCGATTTTGATGGAAATTATAGTATTAATATTACCGATGAAGAAGCAACTTTGGTTTTTTCTTACATCGGATATTTAACACAAGAGATTGTTGTTGGCAACCAAACTACTATAGACGTAGCAATGCCGCTAGACGTACAGTCACTGGCTGAGGTTGTAGTTGTAGGCTACGGTACCCAAGAAAAGAAAGAAATTACCTCAGCGGTAGTAAGCTTGGATGCCAAAGAATTTAACCAAGGTAACATTAACAATCCTAGCCAACTCTTACAAGGTAAAGTTCCTGGGTTATCTGTTTCGGGTAGAGGTAATGACCCTAACGGAAGACCCGCTATTCGCTTGAGAGGTATCTCAACTATAGGTGCGAACACTGAGCCTCTTATTGTAATAGATGGTGTAATTGGCGCTTCTCTAGATAATGTTGACCCTAATGACATAGAGTCTGTAAACGTATTGAAAGATGGTTCTGCTGCTGCGATTTACGGTAGCCGTGGTTCTTCAGGTGTGATTTTGGTAACTACTAAGTCTGGTAAAGCAGGCCAGGTAAAGGTAAATTACAACGTATATGGAGCTATGGATACCAAAGCGCGTTTATTGCCAATTCTCGACAGAGACCAATTTATTTCGTTAGGTGGTAATGAGTTGAGCGATGGCTCTACAGATTGGATAGACGAAGTAACAAGAGATGCTTTTTCTCAAGTACACAACCTTTCCGTTTCTGGCGGTACAGAGTCAACCACTTTTAGGGTGGCAGCCAACGTAAGGGATATTGACGGTATTTTGGAAAAATCTGGTTTTGAGCAAGTGAACTTCCGTGCCAATTTAAATCACTCTGCTATCAATGATAGATTGAACTTTACTTTCAACTTCTCAACTACGCAAAGAAATCAAAACAATTCTTTCCCAGAAGCTTTGCGTTATGCTCAGTTGTACAACCCAACGGCACCTGTATTTGACGCAGAGGGCAATTACTTCCAAGTTGTGGTATTTGACAACTTTAACCCAAGAGGCATTATCGACCTAAACCAAAATGTTGGAAAAAGAAAAACCTTTAACTACAATGGTAAGGTAGATTTTGAAGTAATTGATGGTTTAACGGTGACCGCTAACATTGCACAGCAATTAGGTAGCGGTATTGACGGTGAGTACTATCCAGCAACTTCTTTCTACAGAGGTTTTAACAGAAGTGGTTTGGCGATAAGAAGAGCAGAAGACAGAACATTTACTCTTTTTGAATCTTACGCTACTTACATGAAGCGTTTCGGCAACTTAAACATGACACTTTCTGCGGGTTATTCTTATCAGCAAGAGCAGTTTGAAGACTTTAGGGTAGAAGTAGGTGGTATTCCTGTAGATGATGTAGGATTCAACGCTTTGGAGTGGGCTGCTGAGATTCGTCAAAACAACAGGTTATCTTTAGAAAGTGCTAGTAATGAATTTGAGATTGCTGCTCAGTTTGCAAGGGCTAACTTTAGCTGGGACGAGGCCATATTCTTAAATGCTTCAGTGCGTAGAGAGGGATCTACTAAACTTGGTGCAGGTAACAAAATAGGATATTTTCCTGCTGTTGGTTTAGGTGTTAACTTAAACAGATACTTAGAAATACCTGCTTTAGACCAATTAAAAGTACGTGCGGGTTACGGTGTAACCGGTGCTTTGCCACGTGATAACGGATTATCTTTTCCAACATTTGATGTAAATTATACAGAAGTAGATGGCCAATTGGTACCAAACTTTACCCAAGCTAGAGCGGCAAATCCAAACTTACAATGGGAAGTAAAGTCTGAAGTTAATTTCGGTGTTGATTTGACTACTGCTGATGATAAATTAACTGCTTCTTTAGACCTTTATACTAGAAACATTTCCCAATTTATATTAGAGGTGGATGTTGAGATTAGTGCAGAGGGAGCTGCAAGACAGTTTCAAAATGCAGGTGAGTTAAGTACCAATGGTTTTGAAATAGCCTTGAACTATCAAGCTGTTGAAACGGCTGATTTCTCTTGGAACCCAGGTATCGTAATGTCATCTTATAATTCAGTACTACAATCATTTGTACAAGAAGAGCAAATGCAAGCTGAGTTGGGTG
>CAKZMZ010000594.1 GCA_937129345.1 uncultured Thalassovita sp.
GCCTAAAAATAGACTAGGCCTTTCTAAATGGCTTTTTGATGATAAAAACCCACTTACTGCAAGGGTGATGGTCAATCGCTTATGGGCGCAATACTTTGGTAAAGGTCTGGTAAAGACCCCTGAAGATTTTGGCAACCAAGGCGACTTACCTTCGCATCCTGAGTTATTGGATTGGCTAGCAGTGGATTTTAAGGAAAACAATTGGGATATGAAAGCCTTGCAGAAAAAAATTGTGCTGTCGGCCGCTTACCAGCAGTCTTCAAAAATCGAAAGGAAAAAGTACGCCAAAGACCCTGAAAACAAATTTCTGGCAAGAGGGCCACTGCAAAAATTATCAGCTGAAATGGTGAGGGATAATGTATTGGCTGTAAGTGGTTTACTGGTAAATAGAATTGGTGGTAAATGGGTAAAACCTTATCAGCCCGCTGGTATTTGGAAAGCCATGGCCAACCAAATCGGCGAGAATAAATACAGGCAAGGCAGAGGAGGGGAACTGTACAGAAGAAGCCTTTACACTTATTGGAAGCGTACCATCCCACCGCCTTCGCTAATCACTTTTGATGCACCTGAAAGGTCGGTTTGTACCGTAAAAAGGCAGGCAACAAGTACGCCATTGCAATCCTTAGTATTACTCAATGATCCTCAATATGTAGAGGCTTCAAGACATTTGGCCGAGAGGATACTCAAAGAAGGTGGTGAAGATTTAGAAGCACAATTACTATACGGATTTCGCCTACTGACCTCGCGTTTTCCACAGCAAAATGAGCTAGAGATTCTAGAGTCGCTGTACCAAGAAGAAGCCAAGCGCTTTGAACAAGAGGAAAACCAGGCTAAGGCACTTATTAAAGTGGGGGCTTCAGAAAATGATGCAGCATTAAGTGAAAAGCAGGTAGCAGCATTAACGGTAGTCGCCAGTGCTTTAATCAATCTCGATGAAGCTAAATTTAGAGGATAAAAACGATTTAAGACTTTTCAAAATATAAATATGGACCCCTTTCAAGAACATCTAAATCAACTAAACAGAAGGCATTTTTTAAGCAAGCTTAGTCTCGGGCTTGGTGGCTTGGCCATGGGTAGTTTGCTTGGCTGCAGCGACAACGATGCAAAAAAGGTACAACAAAATCCTTTACAAGGAATTTTAGATAGGCCGCATGTTTTGCCCAAAGCAAAAAGGATTATTTACCTTTTCCAAAGTGGTGGGCCTTCTCAAATAGATTTGTTCGATTACAAACCCATGTTGGCCAAAATGCATGGGGAGGAGCTGCCTGCTTCGGTTAGAATGGGGCAAAGGTTAACAGGCATGACATCAGGGCAAAGCTCTCTGCCTTTGGCTTCTTCACTTTTTGATTTTAAGCAATATGGGCAAAGTGGTGCTTGGGTAAGCGATTTAATGCCTTATACAAGCCAGGTAGTCGATGACCTTTGCTATATAAAAAGCATGCATACAGAGGCCATCAACCATGATCCGGCCATTACCTTTTTTCAAACTGGATCGCAACAGCCGGGTAGGCCGAGTATGGGTTCTTGGATGAGTTATGGCTTGGGTAGCTCCAACCAAGACCTACCCACATTTATCGTGCTTTTGTCTAGAGGGGCGCAAAGACCTCAACCTATTTACTCTAGGCTTTGGGGCAATGGCTTTTTGGCTTCTTTGCACCAAGGCGTGCAATTTAGAGCGGGTAACGAACCTGTATTGTATTTGAACAATCCCGATGGTATTAGCAGCAAGGCTAGGAGAGTAGCGCTCGATAAATTAGAAGAATTGAATTACAATAGATTAAAAGATTTTGGCGATCCCGAAATTGAATCTAGAATTGCCCAATACGAAATGGCCTACCGCATGCAAACCTCTGTACCCGATGCACTAGATCTGTCTGACGAGCCTGAAAGTACCTTTGATTTGTATGGGCCAGAAGCTAGAAAGCCGGGCACCTATGCGGCCAATTGCCTTTTAGCAAGAAGGTTGGCAGAGAGAGATGTTAAATTCGTGCAATTGTACCATTTAGGCTGGGACCAACACACTGATTTGCCTAGAGAAATTGCATCACAAGCCAGAGATACAGATAGGGCTTCTGCGGCTTTGGTCAAAGATTTAAAGCAAAGAGGTTTGTTGGATGATACTTTGGTGGTTTGGGGTGGTGAATTTGGCCGTACCAACTATTCACAAGGACAACTTACTAAAGACAATTACGGTAGAGACCATCACCCGAGATGCTTTACCATTTGGATGGCAGGTGGTGGCGTTAAGCCAGGCATGAGTTATGGAGAAACTGATGATTTTAGTTATAACATCACAAAAGACCCGGTGCATGTGCACGATTTTCAAGCTACGCTAATGCATCTTATGGGTGTAGATCATGAAAAGCTTACTTTTAAGCACCAAGGCAGAAGGTACAGACTGACCGATGTACATGGCCATGTAGTGAAAGACATTTTAGCATAATTTGAGAATGCTTTATTTGAAGACTTACGAAAATTCCAAAAAATACTTTTTACTGATACTAATATTAGTATTTGTCCAAAACAATATTCAGGCACAAGAAAAGGTTGAAAACCCCAATATTGTATGGATAGTGACTGAAGATAATGCCTGGCACTATTCAAAACTTTACAATGAAGCAGGGGCGAGCATGCCTACTATTGAGAGACTGGCAAAAAGTGGTATTGTGTTTAATCATGCATTTTCCAATGCACCTGTATGCTCGGTAGCTAGGAGTACCATTATCAGCGGCTGCTATGCGCCAAGAGTGGGAGCCCAATACCACAGAAGAATGCAATTTGCCCCTATGCCTGAAGGATTAGAGATGTTTCCCTATTACCTAAGAAAAGCAGGATATTACACCACCAACAATAGCAAAGAAGATTACAACTTCATAAAAGGAGAAGAAGTTTGGGACGAATCTTCTAATAAAGCCACCTTTAAGAATCGAAAAGAAGGACAACCATTTTTCCATGTTCAAAACTTCGGGATTACCCACGAAGGGCAATTGCATTTTTCAAAAGAGCAAATGGAAAAAGAAGCAACTGCACATAAACAAAGTGAGGTAAATATTTTCGATTATCATCCCCAGACCTCTCTTTTTAAGTATACCCATGCTAAATATTTGGATTTGCACCAAAAAGCAGATAAGGCCATAGGTGATTTTCTTGATGAGTTAGAAGCCCAAGGCTTGATGGAGAATACCATCATTTTTTATTACGGAGACCACGGCGGGGTTTTGCCAAGAAGCAAGGGCTACATTTACGAAAGTGGATTACATGTGCCTATGGTGGTTTATGTACCTGAAAAATGGAAACATTTGGCGGCTTATAAGCAAGGAAGCAGAAGCGATGCATTTATTCAATTTATAGATTTAGCGCCAACAGTGCTTAATTTGGCAGGGGCAAAGATTCCTGAGCAAATGGACGGCTCTCCTTTTTTGGGTAAAGACATTAGCAAAGCAGAATTAGAAAACAGACAAACAGCATTTAGCTATGCAGACCGCTTTGATGAGAAATACGATTTGGTAAGAGGTTTTAGAAAAGGGAAATACAAGTATCTGCGCAGCTATCAGCCATTTAATAGAGATGCTTTGTATAATTTCTATCGCTATAAAATGTTGGCTTACCAAGAATGGAAAGCGCTTTTTGAGGAAGGCAAGCTCAATGGAGTACAAAAACAGTTTTTTATGCCAAGAGCATCAGAAGCCTTGTATGATTTAGAAGAAGATCCACACGAGACCAATAACTTGGCTTCCAACCAAGCATACCAACCTATTTTAAAAGAGTTAAGAGCAGAACTACGAAAGCAGGTAAAAAGCATGCCCGATTTAAGTTTTTATCCTGAGCCTTATTTTTTAGAAAACGGCTTAGAAAATCCTGTAGCTTATGGACAGGCAAATAAAAAGCAAATAGGTAAACTGATTAGAATTGCTGATTTAAGTCTACTTTCATTCAAAAAAGCAGAAAAGAAAATCGCTAAGGCTTTGGCTTCGCAAAATCCTTGGGAGCGCTATTGGGCCTTGATTGTTTGCAGTACTTTTGGAGAAGAAGCAAATCAATTTCAAGATAAAATTGAAGATTTGGCTAAAAACGATTCTGAAAATTTAGTGAAGGTCAGAGCAGCCGAGTATTTAGGATTACATACGAATACAAGTGTAGATGATATTTTACTGGCATCCCTAAAAACAGCGCGAAGCGAATCGGAGAGTAACCTTATTCTCAACACGGTGGCATTACTTACTCAAATGAACAAAGACTTTTCCATAGAAATACCCGAAGACCTATTTAAAAAGGCATGGTTGAATGGCAAAGGTACCATAGTAGATAAAAGATTGGATTATATTAATGAGTGATTTTAAGGAGGTTTTGTGGTAAACAACCATTAGATTTATCTCAAAATATCAAAAAGCTTGCTCTGTGAAATACACTTCCATCAGTCTATATAAAAAAGTAATTGACTGTGCCTTGGCTGAAGGTGTAGAAAAGGAATTTTTTGAGCAGTTGCCCACACCTATTGGTGTTTTGGATGAAATACAGGCAGTACCTGCCGACCAATTTTTTGCCTTACACGAAATGGTAGACGAAAGATTAGGGCCAGGTTTCGCCATAAGGGTAGGGCAGCAGATGAAAATGGACGACTACGGAGTCTTGGGTTTGTCTTGGAAAACCTGCTCTTTTGTAGGAGAGATATACACTCGTAGCGAACGCTATTTTATGCTTTTATCTAACACCTATGTTTTTAAGTTAGAAGAGGCAGGAAGTATTTCTAATGTTTTTTTAAATAGGAAGGCACACCGTAGGGGAGTAGAATTATCTAATGAAGCCACTTTTTCTGCTACAGTGGTGGTCTTAAAAGCCATTTCTGGTGCCGATATTTGTCCCGTATGTGTGTCGTTTCAACACAGTCCACCCGCGCAGTTTTCTCAGGATTATAAAGCTGCTTTCAATTGTCCTATCTTGTTCAATCAGGATCAAAATTGTATTTCTTATAAAACTGAGGATTTAAAAATGCATACTGCCAAGGCAGATAAAAGCATCAACGCTTATTTGCTAGAACGTATAGAAGAAGAGACCAAAGGCATAGAAATCCATGCCAACCATATTGCATATGATGTGGAAAAAATCATTAAAGATGCCTTACCGAGTGGGATCCCAAGTATGGTTCAAATTGGGGAACACCTGGGCATGAGCAATAGAACCCTCACACGAAGGCTATCTGAAAGCGGGGTTACTTTTAGGGATCTGATCAAAAAAACTCAGAAAGAATTGGCCATAGATTTACTCAAAAATTCAGATAGGAATATTGGAGAGATTGCCTTCCTCGCGGGTTTCTCGGAGCAAAGTGCATTTAATCGGGCATTTAAACGCTGGGAAGGTCTCTCGCCTGTAGAGTTTAGGAGAAATCAACATTAAAAGGCCCAGTAGATTAAAAAATTTCGGGCAAAGACTCTTTTTGAGATCAGTATTTTTACAACATATAACTAGATGACATAGATACTCAATATCCTCGGCTTGTGGTACACAAATCTAGATCTAAAGTGTTCTGTGAGCCACGGAATAGGTATATTGGGTACTTTGAGTAAGTCCTGAAAATTAGAAATAAACAAATCCCCAAGCACTTTTTACTAACAAAATCCCCCCTTGGCGCAAAGTGTCAAAACGTTGGCGCAGGCGGTCAAATGAGTAGGAGCTTAACAGCCTACCTTTACACTTGTAATTCAATAAGTAGTAAAATGAAAAAATTTAACCTTAAAATTATCATAATAGCCATAATAGAAGCCGCTGCCATTTTACTGATGGCCTACTTCCAAAAATCAAAAGGTACTCCTCAGAAAAGTACTTCGATAGATGCAGTTGCTAAATGGCATTTCAATAATCAATTAAAGGCCGATGCCTTTGAGATATTGGATACCAAATGCAATGTGTGCCACCGCAAAAGAAATCCTTTTATGGTCTTTTCTCCAAAAAATATGGAACGCCGAGCCTCCAAAATTTACAAGCAAGTATTTGTAGAAAGGCGCATGCCCAAGGGCAATGATATCAAACTTACCAACAAAGAATACGACCAACTAGAAAAATGGCTTTTCACTCAAAAAATCTATTAAAATCATGGAAATCACAATGAAACAATTTGTACTTTTTACAGCGATTACTCTAACAGGTTTGTCAGCAGGATTATTTTATGCTTGGCAGGTATCGGTTATTCCAGGAACTAAAAAAGTAGTAGATTTTACTTATTTGGAAACGATGCAATCTATCAATAGGGCTATTTTAAATCCAGCCTTTTTCCTCATCTTTTTTGGGAGTTTGGTAATGTTGTGCGCTAGTACTGTACAGCACTATCACGCAGGCACCAAATTTTGGATTTTGTTTATTGCAACGCTCGTTTATGCAGGCGGAACTTTTGGGGTAACCGTTTTTGGTAATGTGCCCTTAAACGATGCGCTAGATGCAATAGAGATCAGTAAGTTGGGTAACAATGAGATATTGCAAATGCGGCAGAAATACGAGGTAGACTGGAATAGGCTACATTTGATCAGGACAGTATTTTCAGTGTTATCTTTTCTGCTCTCTTTAGCAGCAGTTTGGGTGCAAACTGAACCGTAGATTACGTTTAATAGGAGTTTTTAGGTAAAAACTGCAATGCATTACAGGGTTTGATGCTTCTGCAATGGCATTTTAATTACACCTTGCCGCTTCTTTTAAAGTAGATGTTTTAGTTTTACAGTTACATGTTTGTTGAAATACTTTTCTATAAACACCTATTTTTAACTGAACAAAATATTAATATGAAGCATCTACTTTTACTATTCTTCAGCTTTTTATCATTCAATGCATTCACCCAAATACAAAAAGAGTTTACATCATTGGATATATTCAATCTAGAATATATTTCGGACCCTCAAATATCTCCCGATGGTAGCAAGATTGTCTATGTAAGAAATTTTAAGGATATCATGACAGACAAGAACCTATCGAACCTTTGGATAATAAATGCAGACGGTACCGATAATAGGCCCTTAACAACAGGTAATCAAAGCGATTTTTATCCGAGGTGGTCTAACACAGGCGATAAGATGATTTATAAATCTAATAAAGATGGTTCGGTACAAGTTTATTTAAGGTGGATGGATACGGGCGCAGAGACGAAACTGACTAATGTAAACCAATCTCCGAAGGCCATTTCTTGGTCGGCAGATGATGCTTATTTGGCATTTAACATGTTTGTGCCTGAACAGGCAGAAACATTTGCCAAGATGCCTTCCAAACCAAAAGGAGCTAATTGGAACGAGCCGCCAATTTATGTAGATGAGGTAAGGTATAGAAATGATGGGGGAGGTTTTGCCAAGCCGGGTGCCGACCAAATGTTTTTACTTTCTGCCGAGGGTGGAACACCTGTACAGCTCACCGAGGAGAAAAATGATGTAGGTGCCCCTGAATGGACCAAAGACGCCAAGTCGATTTTGTTTTCAGCAAACCTATCAGAAAATGCACCTTATGAGCCCGTTAATTCAGAACTATATAGGTTAGATATCTCGTCGGGAGATATTACCAAATTGACCGACCGAAAAGGAAGAGATGGCAGTCCTAAAGTATCGCCCGATGGTAAAAAGTTGGCTTATTTGGGAGCAGACGACAAAAATGCCGGACACTTTCAGAGTGAATTGTACATATCAAACTTAGATGGCTCTTCTAGAAAGTTACTTACAGAAAAATTAGATCGAGGTGTGGATAACATACATTGGGCTGCAGACAGCAAAGGCTTGTATTTTCAATATAATGATCAGGGCTATACCAAGCTGGCCTATATCTCATTAAATGGGAAAGTAAATGATTTGACCAATGCCCTTGGCGGTACTTCGCTTGGGAGGCCATATCAATCAGCAGATTTTTCTGTAGCATCTAACGGAAACTACGCCTTTACCCTTAGCCAAGATAACCTCCCCGCCGATTTGGGTTTTGGCAGTGGCTCAGACATAAAAAAACTGACTAAGGTAAATGCCGACTTGTTTGATTTTAAGCAATTAGGAGAAGTAGAAGAGATTTGGTACGAGTCTTCGCATGATCAAAGAAAAATACAAGGTTGGATCGTAAAACCACCCAATTTTGACCCAAACAAAAAGTATCCATTGATTTTGGAAATTCACGGCGGGCCGTATGCAAGTTATGGCGATGTTTTTTCTTCAGAGATACAACTTTTTGCCGCAGCAGGATATGTTGTGCTGTATACCAATCCTAGAGGTAGCGATGGCTATGGAGAAGAATTCAGGCATCTGATCCATCAAAACTATCCCGGTAATGATTACGATGATTTAATGTCTGGAGTAGATGCGGTAATTGAGAAAGGCTATGTTGATGAAGATAACCTATTTGTAACTGGCGGCAGTGGCGGAGGTGTATTGACCGCTTGGATTGTGGGCAAAACCGATAGATTTAAAGCAGCAGTAGTGGCCAAACCAGTAATTAATTGGGCAAGTTTTGTTTTGTATACAGATGGCTATGTTTTCTGGTCTAACTACAACTTTTCTAAAATGCCTTGGGAAGATCCCATGCAATACCATGAGCGTTCGCCATTGTCACTGGTTGGTAATGTAAGTACGCCTACCATGATTTTAACTGGCGAAGCAGATTATAGAACACCTATGGCTGAAACCGAGCAATACTATGGAGCACTAAAACTAAGGAAGGTAGACTGTGCAATGGTAAGGATACCCGGTGCCTCGCATGGTATAGCAAGTAGACCTAGCAACTTAATAGCCAAGGTCTCCTCAATTCTTACCTGGTTCGATAAGTATAAATCTAACTAAGTAGATGAAATAACTTCTCCCTATGTTTTACATAAGATCAAAGTAAGTACTTTATGATTGGCTATAGGTGGGGATGTTCTAACATTTATTTTTTTAGAACCAGCCTTAAAAGGTAAATTAAAAAGCAGTGTCAGAGAAAAACATCTGGCACTGCTTTTTGCTTTGCTAAGCATAAACTCGATGCGATTTATTGTTTTACAGTTCTATTAAAGAAAACATTCGTGCATCTTGTAATGTATGTAATTTTCTCATTCTACTTTACCCTGCTCAATTTCTTCCATAAGGCCATCGATTGAAATTTGTTCAGGATATTGCAATTCTGCTCTTAATGCCCTTAAACCATGCACCCCTTGCAGATCTTCCAATTCCAAATCCTCGTAAGTATCTTTTATATAGCCTTTACTAGCCAAAAAGTTAAGATAGATCATATACTCTTTAGCGTCTTGCTCCTGAGAATAAACAATAACAATTTTGCCAGGGCTTGTAATACGTTCGTTGCTTCCCTTAATGTGGGCTTTATCTACTCGCTTTTTAATGATTTCATACCTAGCATTGTAGGCGCCTTCTACATCAAATCTTTTTTCATCCATACGAAAATGCACCGAGATAGGAGTGTTGTACACTAAGATTAGACTGGCTACTTCTATATTAGTATCCAATTCTTTTTGCATGGATTTAAACTCAAACTCCATTTCACACATTACGATCAATTGCCATAACCTAAGGTTGCGCAAATAAACTTGGTTAAACTCTTTATTTTTAGTTATAGATTCTCCAATATACATGTTGTATTCAATGCCATCGGTTTTGTAGCGCTCAAAATAGTGCGGGAATATTTTTTGTGCCAAAGCCTGTTTTTCATCAATAAAGCTGGCTAGTTTTTGATTGATTTTATTTACACTGGTATCGTATTTTTTTCTTTCTTCATAAACGGTTTGAAGTTCAGTGTCGAGCATTTCATCATAAGCTTCTATCATTTTATTTAATGCACTGTTGGTATTTTGTAAGTGCTCAAACACAGGGTAAATATCAGATTTTAAGAAACCTAATATTTTATGCTCACTACCTGCGGCCAACTCAGTATTTAGTTCATCTATACAGATTTCGGTGCGATAGATCAGCTCTTGAAAAATATCCATCTTGGTTTCTTTTGAGGCGGCCTTTAGAATTTTCCTGACCTCCTTTAACTGCTTTCTTAAATCGGCGCTAACTGCTTTGTTTCTTTTAGCCGAAGAGCTTTTTATGTCCATCTGTCCGTAAAGTGGGTAGAGGTTGTTAAAGATGATGTCTTTGAAAACAGGTCGGGTACCATTCATCTGTTCTAACATAAATTTCTTGGCCTCTTCTTCAAATCTCCATTTTACAGCTGGATGTATGGTAGTACATTCTTGCTGTATAATGGCCTCAATTTTGTTTTGCGACTCCGTTTTAAATCTTTTTTGGGCCATTGCCAATATGGGTAATACTTTTTCAAGTACTTTTAAAGAGCCTTGATGCAGCTGATAAGGTTCTTTTCCTCCCAATTCTATGTAACCCAAAAATTCTCCTTCATGCAGTAAGGGAATCACCATGTAACTTTTCAAGCCAGACATCATAAGCCTATTTGATAGCCCATTTTGGGCAGATTCATGAAAATTTTCTACATCTGAAACGATAAAAGGCTCTTTTTTGGCTACTATTTTGTCGTATGAATATTCGCATAGTTCATTTTTACATTTAATCTTTCCGCCTTTGTGGAGCAAAAGACTGTTCATGCCTTTTTTGCCCATGGTTACGATTTCATCGTTTTCCAAGGTAAGTACCCCTATACACAAGTCTGCATTGTTAAAAATCTTTCTTATTCCCCATTGTATTTTCTCAAAAGTATCTTCAGATTTTACTACTAAGTTAGAAGTGATGGAGGCCAACGCTTGTTCTGTGGTCATATCCATAAAGTTTACGATGCTTACGCCTCTCAAAATCCAACTATTAGGCGGGAACTTCTGCTTCCAAAGTTCGATATCCCCAAAGTTATTCATCAATTCTTCGTAATCTTCTGGCGAAATCTCCTTTGCCTTTTCTGTAGGAACAAACTCACACATATCCACATTAATGAGCATTTTGTAGGTACGCATCAATCCTTGTTGTTCATTAAATATTTCGAACACTTGTGGATTACCAGCTCCTATTGGGTAGTTGTAATAATTACCCAAAATAAAATAGCAGCAAAAAAGATAGAATTCGTCGTAGTTTACATTTTTAAAAGTAAAGGAGAACGGTTTACCTGAGGCTTCTATGATGTTATCAAACCTTTGCGAAGTAAGTAAAGGTTTAAAGTCGAAAGGTGGGGCCAAAAATTTAATTTCATTGGTGGTCAAAAGTTCTGGAAAGAACAACCTACCTAATATCTCAATGCCTTCTTTATATTGATCAAATTGACTTGGTTCAGTAATGCCTTCTTTGAGCGCTGGATATTTTTCAACTATTTTTAAGATACCTTTTACATGAGAGGTTACGCTTTCATTTTCTGTTTTTGCTTGCAGTTCAAGGTTTTCTATTAATTTAAAGAAACTCAGCTGTACTTTAGCTGGAAATTCTATTTCTTCTCCATTATATATCATAGATATTAGCGGTTTATATTTTTGTCATTGTCGCTCGTGTACTTGACCGATTAAAGGGGTCAATTGTTTGGCTCGCAGTCTAAGCTGGCAGATAAGGTGATAGTTAAACAACATAACACTCAATTAGTCTTAATTGTCCATTATTGAGAAAAATAATTTACTTTACAGCAAAGTATCTGGATTTACACTGATTAATGAAAAAAAGTATGGCAATTTATTATTAAGACAAAATATTATGTTAGTAAAAAAGATCATACATTTTAGTTTATCTTGGATTACAAGATTTTATGATACTGATAAAATTATGGTGGTGATTTTTTAGCGTTAGAATGTAATGGAGAAAACAATTCTGAACTTGGTTTCCCCAAAAACTGTAAGTGGGATGTACAATACGAAGGCTTTAAGAAAATGGCTTAGTTTAAGACTAAACGATTGGATGCCCTTCAACCAAAAAATCGGCGCAGATATTAGTAAAGTCGATAAAAGGTAATATTGATAGCATGCGCTGTTCGATGTTTCTGAACCTCGAACCATTTATGGTAGAATTTGTGACTCGAGTACAACAGATAAAAGATGGGTTACAAATCCTAGGGTAACAAGTTCGGGTTTGCAAAACCCGAACAATGGCTGTTGTGTTTCAAAACCCACGATGAATATAAGAATATGTATAGCAGTTAGTCTAATTATACATTTCTACAAAATCCCAAAGGGATGATATAATTATTAGCCGATTAAAGGCGACAAAACGTAAAAATCCCGGTAGGGATGACACTATAAAATCATTTTTGTGTAGTAGTAAAGCAGTTAGTCACACTACTATACATTTTTATATTTTTCACCTCCAAGGGCTGTGGCTTACAGCCCTTATGGTAATTGCCAAGTGGATTGTGCGCCAGTGCACTGCGCCAGCACTGTGCCACAATCCACTGCAGATTTTGAGAAATGTATAGTAGTCAGGCAGTTAGTAGCTTTTTTTGTTTAACTCCTTAAGTTTAAGCCTCTTGTGTAATCCAACATTTATACAGGATTTGAGTTGTATTTTCTAAAGTTAAAACATGAATGTGTTTAGATGGACTTTTCCGAGGGTTGCCGCTCTCGGTTTTTTTGTTTTAGACCTCAATTTTCCGCTTTACAGCGCATATTTTATTCTCTAGCAATAATAAAAGTCATCAATAAAAATCTATTTGTCCCCAAACACGCACTTTAGGATATTCGAACGCCATTCAATAAATTGTGGCTAAAATGCTTCGATGGACAAGAACAAAATCATAGGGTATGGTGAATTGATGCTGAGACTAACACCTCTTGAAGACGAAACTTTGATAGAGCAATCTGAGGGCTTAAAAATGGGTTTTGCCGGCGCCGAAGCCAATATTTTGATTGATTTGGCATTGTTGGGGCATCAAGCCAGCTTTGTTTCTGCTTTTCCTAAAAATCCTATTGGCCGCGCTGCTGAACAGTTCTTGCAAAAGCACGGGGTCGGCACCCGGTCCATTACTTGGGACCAAAATAGGTTGGGAACCTACTTTATAGAGCATGGCACTTCGTTTAGAGCTACTCGAGTAACCTATGATCGTGCAGATTCATCATTATCTAAAACTGTTTTTCGAGCGGCAGAATGGGAAAAGGCATTTTCAGGAGCAACTTATTTTATCCTTACAGGTATTACACCAGCTCTTTCAGAAATTTGCCAAAAAAATATAGAAATGGCCCTAGAGGTCGCTAAGAAAAAAAATGTTAAAATAGTTTTTGACATGAATTTTCGCAGGTCGCTTTGGAGTAGCGCAGATGCGCTAAAGATTTATGAATCTATCTTGAGCAAAGTAGATATAGTTTTTGGTAATTTAGGAGCAGTGACTGATGTTTTTGGGATGGATTCATCGCCTTTAAACGATTTTGAAGCATTGCAACAAGCTACTGAGCATGCTGCTACTCAACTTAATAATAAAGGAGATTTTGAGTATTTGGCTATGACTATGCGCTTTCAAAAATCGGCCACAAACAATATACTCGGAGGGATGATAATGCAAGGTGATAAGAGCTATTTTAGCCGTGCCATACCAACTGAGATTGTAGATCGCTTGGGCGGGGGTGATGCTTTTGCTGCAGCCGCTTTGCATGGCATTATCCATAATTGGTCGGCAAATGCTTCGGTAGATTTTGCTACTACAGCCTTTGCGGTTACCCAAACATTAAAGGGCGACATCAACTATATTACTGAAGAAGAAATGTTGGATATGGCATCAGGCAATCTACAAGGACATGTTAAAAGATAATTTTATGCAGAGATCAGCCATTCTAGCCGCATTGTTAAAAACGAAAATTATAGCGATCATACGTTTAAGCAATGCAGCCCAAGTTTACCCAACTGCCAATGCATTGCTTAAAGGTGAGGTAAACGCTGTAGAGGTAACTATGGGTACGCCCAATGCCATTGAAGAGATACGAAAACTAGCAGAACTGCCCAATATTTTATTGGGTGTGGGTTCTGTTGTTAATCCCAAAACAGTAAATGAAGCCGCTGAAGCAGGCGCACAATACATAGTTACACCAGTTTCTAAAAAAGAAGTAATAGAAGAGGCCCATCGTTTAGGTAAGCCTATTTTTTCAGGTGCCTTAACGCCAAAAGAAGTTTTACAAGCCTATGAATGGGGAGCCGATGTAGTGAAGCTTTTCCCAGCAGAAACTTTTGGTCTATCTTATTTTAAAGCAATTCGAGCGCCTATGCCCTACATTCCTATGATGCCTACAGGTGGAGTAAGCATTGAAAATGCAGCTGAATGGCTAAAAAATGGAGCCGTTTGTTTAGGGGTGGGCAGTGCATTGATTAACAAGCAACTTATTGAAGACAAAGACTTTGAGCGTATTACAGAACTAGCTAAAAATATGCGCAATGAAGTCGATAAAATTGAAGATGCAATATGATCGTCTAAGAAAGTTTTTGATCATTAAGGTTTTTCTCACAGCGTATTGAGCTCTTTTTGGCTACTATTTCATTAATTTTAAAGGAGCTGATACAAAATCGATTTTGGATAGATAGTAATAAAAGCTTTCTTTAAGTGATGCCTATCTATAAAGCCAATGTTAAACTAATATATATCATCCTTATTTATAATGAGGATGTAAGAGAAGCGCATTTCAAAATGCGCTTCTCAAGCATGCGCAATTGGGGACGATAACAGATGCTTAACCAGTAAGCCAATGTTAAATCTATAAGAAATCATTTTTAACCCCGTGTCGGTAACTCTTGAGTTGTGTATCTTTAAAGGGAAGGATTTTTTATAAAACTCCTTAAGTTAAAACTAATCATAGCTACCCTTTTAGGTGCTTTTTTACATTAAAATATCATTTTGAACAAATCTTATGAACCGTAGATCATTTATTTCTAAGTCGGCAATTACCTCGGTTGGCTTTATATCCTTGGCTAGATGTACCTATAAATCTTCAGTGCAAGAAAACGCAGAGAAAGTTATCTCTTTGGTGAAAGATCCCAACAATTATTTAGACCTGCCCGAGGGATTTAGCTATAAAGTTATTTCAAAAGTTGGCGATAAGATGAGCGATGGCCTTTCTGTACCGGGCCGACCCGATGGCATGGGCACTTTTCTCAGCAATAATAATGAGTGTATCATTATCAGAAATCATGAGAACAGTCCTGAACCTATAGAGAATAGTCCTTTTGGTGCTGATAACGAATTACTCACAGAATTTCCAACAGAGAAGATATACGATGCCGGCAAACTAAAAAAACCAGGTTTAGGAGGTACGACCAACTTGCTATTCGATGAGGAAAAACAAGAAGTAAAAGAACAGTTTTTAAGCTTAGCGGGTACTTACAGAAATTGCGCCGGTGGGCCAACCCCTTGGAACTCTTGGTTAACCTGTGAGGAGGATGTGACAATAACCAACGGTGATACCATAGAAAAAGATCACGGTTTTGTTTTTGACGTTCCGGCTAATGCAAAAGGCTTAATAGATCCAAAGCCGATTTTAGGCATGGGCCGCTTTAACCACGAGGCAGTAGCAGTAGATCCAGAAACCGGAATAATCTACCAAACCGAAGATAGGTCAGATGGTCTTGTCTATCGTTTTGTGCCAGATGATCCTTTTGGAGACCTGCACGCAGGTGGCAAACTACAAGTCTTAGCGCTCAAAGATAAAAAACAATTAGATACGAGAAATTGGGACAGTACACAGATGGCTGTTAACGAAAAGTTTTCAGTAGAATGGATAGATATTGACGATGTACTTTCACTAAAAGATGATCTAAGGTACAGAGGTTTTGATGCGGGTGCTGCACGATTTGCTAGGGGAGAAGGCATGTGGTATACAGAAGAACAGATTTATTTTGCCTGTACCAATGGCGGCCCGAAAAAATTTGGCCAGATATTTAAATACGATATTAAAGAACAAAGTCTAGAGCTTTTTGCTGAGTCTGAAGATAAGTCGGTCCTTCATATGTGCGACAACCTAACCATTACACCTTGGGGCGAAGTTTTGGTGTGTGAAGATAACGGTGAAGAAAACAGAATGCATATTATTGATAAAGAAGGCAATCTTTCTTTATTTGCTATAAACAAAAGTTCCAAATCGGAATTTGCAGGAGCTGTATTTTCTCCTTCGGGTAAAACGCTTTTTGTAAACATTCAAGAAAATGGAGATACACTGGCAGTTACAGGCCCTTGGGAAAATTTAATGGCTTAAAATTAAAGACGAACCGTCTATAAATTGCATCGAAGTTTAATGCTCACTAACGAGCAGTTTTTATTAGATAGGTAACTTTATACTTCCATACATAAAAAGAAATTGTAATTTCAGAATGGTAAAAAACTCTCCAAGTTGGAGAGTTTTTTTATTTCTCCTCAGCTTAGCAATGTACATACGTCTTAAAAGCTATTTAATTTTTAAGCGTGGTATGGTTCATAAACAGTTTTTTTGCTCGTCTAAACATTGCCTATTTCAATTAAACAAATATCTTTAATTAATAAAGACCTAGGCTTAACCGATAGTACCATTACCTCATCCCTGTGATATGAACATTAGACTGAGAACGCAGACAAATGCCAAAAAGTTAAAACACATACTAAAATATCTTTTTCAAGTATTGTTCTTGTCTTTGGCCGTATCTACTGCTTACGCCCAATTTTCTCTACGAGGCCTCCCGCTTGTACGTACTTTTTCAACCGAAGAATATAAAGGTGGTATTCAAAATTGGGACCTTACACAAGGCGCCTCTGACTTACTTTATGTAGCCAATAACTTTGGTTTGTTGGTATACGATGGAGAAAACTGGAGTGCCATTCCAATAGAGCAAGCAACAAGAATACTTTCTGTGGCTTACAGTTACGATGATAGGGTTTACTTGGGTGGCCAAGGAGACTTTGGCTTTTTTCGAGCATCAGAAAATGGTATATTTAATTACACCTCCTTAAAAGAAAAGCTGCCCACTGAGTATCAAAGTTTCAATGAGATATGGAAAATATACCCTGTGGGGGATGCGGTTTACTTCTTTACTTTCGACTATATTTTTAAGTTAGAGAATGACCAACTTGAGGTAATAGACCCTAATTTAACTTTGGGTTTTGCTTTTAATATGAGAGGGCAGCTGCTTACACATGTACCTAGCAAAGGTCTTATGCGATTAGAAGGCAATGAACTAAAAGAAATGAACGGTGGAGAAGGGATGATAGGGAAAGATGTTAGGGGTTTGGTACCCTATAACATGGATCGAGCCTTAGTAGCTACACGCAATAACGGTGTTTTTCTGATGGATGATGATGAAATAACTCCTTGGGAAGTACCCTTTAATGATTGGCTAAAAAAGGCCCAAATCAACACCATTCGCTTGCTTACTTCAAATTTGTATGCGATTGGTACCCAAAATAGCGGAATACTCGTTGTTGATCAGTTAGGCAATATAGTACAGTTATTAAGCGAGGATAGAGGGTTGACCAACAATGCAGTGCTGTCACTTTTCGAAGATCGATTTGGTAACCTATGGGCTGGTTTGAACAATGGAATTGCCTTAATAGAATTTGGAGAGGCCTTTACATTGATCAATGACGATTTAGAACTCTCGGGCACAGGTTATACAGCTTTTAAAACAGATTCAAATGTTTATTTGGGTACAAATAATGGGTTGTATACAATGGAAAATAAACTATCTAATAGTCTTTACTACCCGAGATATAAAAAAATTGAGGGAACAGAGGGACAAACCTACTCACTGCAACTTATTGGCGAAGAATTGTTTTTAGGGCATCATCAAGGTGCATTTACAGTAGAGGAACAAAAAGCGATAGATTTAAAAAACTCGACCCAAGGAGTATGGAAGTTAGAGAAACTACCCACTACAGAAGAAAGATTGATTGCCGGCACTTATACCGGTATGCACTTGTTAGAAAAACTCGGAGATAAATGGTCTTTTCAATCTAAATATGAGGGTTTTGAAGAATCTTCTCGGAAGTTTGAATTAACCGACAGTGCCTCCATTTGGATGAGTCATGGCTATAAAGGAATTTATAAACTCAGTTTCTCAGAGGATTTTGAAAGCCTGGATAGCGTACGCTTTTATGGAAAGCAGGATGGTTTCCCGTCTAACTTACTGATCAATGTTTTTAGGATTCAAAACCGTTTAGTATTTCCTGCTGAAAAGGGGATTTATCGTTACGATACCTCTTCAGACAGGTTTGTAGAAGATTCTGTGTTAACACAGTACTTTGGCGAACAACACATAAGAGAACTAGAAGAGGATATCATAGGCAATTTGTATTTCCTAACAGATGATGAGCTGGGCGTACTTAAGAAAAACTCAGTAGGAGATTATGAAAAAGTCTCGGCTCCATTTCACAAGATATTACCTTATGTAAGCGATGATCTTGAGAATATAATCGTAATAGACCAAGAAAATGTCTTGATCAATGCTAAAGAAGGTTTTATACATTATGATCCTAGCATGAGCCTACTCAATACCGAAAAATTCCCTACAGTATTTAGGAAAATAGTATGGGGAGATTCAACGCTTTTTGGTGGGTATAATCCCAGGATTTTAAAAAGTAATGCACAAAAGACAAATGCTAATTTTCCAAGTTTGCCCTTTAGCAAAAAGGCCATTCATTTTTATTTTGCTAATGTATTTTTTGAGGGGTCCTATAAACCTCAATACCAATATTGGTTAGAGAACTTTAATGCAGATTGGTCTGATTGGAGCAGCGAAACGGAAAAGGAATACACGAATTTACCAGCAGGCAAGTACGCTTTTCATATAAGAGGAAGAAACAGTGCCGGCGACTTGAGCGAGATAAGCTCTTACAGTTTTGAGATATTGCCACCTTGGTATTTGAGTAAAGTAGCATTTACTATTTATACAGTTTTGGGCATCGCATCAATTGCTTTTGCAATGGTGCTTGTCGATAAAAAATATAAGCGGCAACAGAAAAGTATTGTAGAGAGTGCAAAAAGGACAATAAAGGAAAAAGACTCAAAATTAAAAGAAATCACTACCCGATCCGAAGCAGAGATCACTCAACTAAAAAACGAAAAGTTAAAAGCAGAGCTCAAGCACAAAAACCAAGAATTGGCCTCTTCAACCATGCATCTGATCAATAAAAATGAGTTTATGAATCATTTAAAAATCGAGATAGGGCAATTGCTAAAAGAAGAGAACAAACAACTAGTAGCTAAAGGACTAAAAAGATTGGTCAAAACCATTGAAAAAAATATAGCTGAAGATGAAACGTGGCATCAGTTCGAAATCCACTTTGATCAAGTACACGGCGACTTTATAAAAAAATTAAGAGGGAACTATCCAGCCTTAACACCCCAAGAAGTAAAGCTCTCTGCTTTTTTAAGAATGAACATGAGTTCAAAAGAAATAGCGCAATTACTCAATATCTCAGTAAGAGGAGTAGAGATTAGCAGATACCGACTCCGTAAAAAACTCCCTATAGAGAGCCACGAAAACCTAGTGGAATTTATGATGAGCATAGGTTAGCCCAAGATATACCACCGAAATCGTTAGGATCAATCTTTTTTTCATAGAGTAGATTTTACGAATGCTTTGCGATTTTGCTTCATATTCAATCATTTTTAATTGAGAAAGTGCCGTTCAATAAATGAGATACTCATCACATTTCTAAAAAGTGCCCTATACTGTTTTAAACGACGGTTTTAGTATAATTTGATGTAGTATTGATGTAGTAAATGTTAGCCAACTGAGAATATTGTTGAGGTTTTGATGTAGCTACATTATTTGTTGATTGTGGTATCTAGCGTACATTCATGACAATTAACTGCACTGCTTTATCCTTGGGTAAAGTGGTCTATACTTCATTTAATTCTCAATGTAAATATGAAAAGAATCTACCTCGTAGTAGTACTCGCCTTATTGGCATTTACTGCCAAGTCCCAAGCAGATAAGGTTTTTGTACAGCGAAACAGCGACGGCATGAAACTCGTCGTCAATGGCCAAGATTTCATGATCAACGGCATGAACTGGGATTACTTCCCTATAGGTACCAACTATGCTTATAGTCTCTGGAACCAACCCGATGATATTATAAAGGATGCGCTAGATGCAGAGATGTCTATGCTCAAAAATATGGGTGTAAACGCAGTACGTATGTACACAGGAGTACCTGCCAAATGGATAACATACTGCTATGAAAATTATGGTATCTATACTATGCTCAATCATTCTTTTGGTAGGTATGGTGTAACCGTAGATGGTGCATGGATGGCCAATACTGAATACTCTGACCCAAGAGTAAGGGAGTTGTTATTAAAAGAGACAACACAGCTTGTTAAAGACTATAAAGATACTCCGGGTCTTTTGTTGTTTCTTTTAGGAAACGAAAATAATTATGGCCTTTTCTGGGGTGGAGCTGAAACAGAAGATATTCCAGTGGAAGATAGAGAGTCTACAACAAGGGCTCGAGCCATGTATAAATTATTTAATGAGGCAACAGTAGCCATGAAGGCGTTGGATCCTAGCCATCCAGTGGCAATCTGTAATGGTGACCTGCTCTTTATAGAACTCATTCAGGAAGAATGTAAAGATATCGACATTTTGGGGGTAAATATGTATAGAGGCGTTTCATTTGGTGATGCTTTTCAGCGAGTAAGGGATGAGTTAAATAAACCAATCATGTTTACCGAGTTTGGCGCTGATGCTTACAACGCCATAGAAAATAAAGAAGATCAGGAAGCTCAGGCTTATTATATGGTAGGTAATTGGAAAGAAATTTATGAAAATGCAGCAGGATTAGGAAAAACAGGAAACTCTTTAGGTGGTTTTACTTTCCAATTTAGTGATGGATGGTGGAAATACGGTCAAACTAAGAACCTTGACATTCACGATAACAATGCCTCATGGGCGAACGGTGGTTATGAAAGGGATCACGAAGAGGGCGAAAATAATATGAACGAAGAGTGGTTCGGTGTCTGTGCCAAAGGTAAGACTAATGCGAAAGGTTTATACACACTCTATCCACGTGCGGCTTACTATGCATTAAAAGAGGTCCATGAATTCGACCCTTTTAAAGATGCTAATACGGCACAAGATGTGGCAGACTACATTGAAAATGTAAATTTGATGGATGCCGTAATAAAGGCAAGGAGTGATAAGTCTACCTTGCTAGGTGAAAATGGAGGTAGGCTTAGAATTAGTGAATTTAGGGCTCAGTTCACTACATTTCTAACTGGTGGTAATCTAATCACCACTCCTGAAAATCCAGATCCTAACAATCCTGTTTTCCCGAATCAGCAAGGCTTTGATAACATGGAATCTTTCTTTGTTGGTATAGAAGCTAATCCTGCAGACAACGTAAGAGGTAGCGTAACTCTCAACGTGGTGGGTAATGTAGCACAAAACCCAATTAATGAATTATTCTATGAAAATAGAGGAAGGCCACAGACCGTTGCAACTCAAAATAACAATGCAGTAGTAACTACCCTAGATAGGGTTCAGGTCTATCAAGCAGAATATACCTGGAATAGCAAAAACTTTGACTTAAGAGGTTTCTATCGTACTGGGCATTATCATTGGGGCTATGAAGGGGATTTTTTCGGTTTGTATCCCGAAGCCAATTACGGCCCTAACCTAGATATATACGGAGGTTTGGCACCTAACGGGATAGAGATTGACGGTAAAAGGAAATTTGATGGATTTAAACTGGCCTTTGGTCGTGAGTTATGGTGGGGGGCCAACCCAGCATTATTGATGAAATACACCAAAGAGATAGCTCATTTTAAAGTTACTGGAGTTTACCACGAAGACCTTGATGATCCAGCTGCGGCAGTAACTTCTTTATTTGTTC
>CAKZMZ010000595.1 GCA_937129345.1 uncultured Thalassovita sp.
TTGAGGGTGGCAGTATTTACATTAATGTAGGAACCCGACCCGCTGCTCCTCCAATAAAAGGTCTGGACGACACCCCTTGGCTAGACAGCGCTCGCTTGCTCGATTTACAAGAACTGCCCAAGCATTTGCTCATTCTTGGAGGTGGATACATCGGGGTAGAGTTTGCCCAAATATTTAAAAGATTTGGTTCGGAAGTGACCATCTTACAGAGGGGCCAACAACTAATGCCCCGCGAAGATGAAGATGTAGCGAATGGGGTAAAAGAAATATTGGAAGATGAGGGCATAGAAGTACTTTTGGGCGCAAGTGCAAACGAAGTTACTTATCAGGACAATACCTTCGAGATAGAGGTAAATGTGCAAAATAGTACTAAAAAGCTCAAGGGCGATCAACTTTTGGTAGCAACTGGCAGAAAACCCAACTCTGATACCATAAATGCAGAAGCGGCCGATTTGACCATAAACAAGAAAGGATACATTGAGGTAGATGAATTTTGCCGTACCAACATACCCCATGTATTTGCCCTTGGCGATGTAAACGGCCGGGGTGCTTTTACACACACTTCTGTAAACGATGCCGAAATCGTGCTAGACCTTTTATACGGTGGTAATCGTACCATTTCTAAAAGAAACACCATTTATGCGCTGTTTACGGATCCGCCTTTAGGTAGAGTAGGTATGTCAGAAAAAGAAGCTTTGGCTACCGGCAGAAAGATATTAAAAGCTACCAAACCCATGAGCAGCATTAGCAGAGCCAAGGAAATGAGCGAAACCAAAGGCTTTGCAAAATTACTAGTTGACGCAGAAACCGATTTAATTATCGGAGCTGCTATTTTAGGCACAGGGGGCGATGAGGTCATCAATATGTTCGCGGCCATTATGCATAGCCAAATTCCTTGCAAGGACTACAGAAAAGTTGTTTTGGTGCATCCTACGGTTTCTGAGCTAATGCCTTTTGTTTTAGATGGGATAGAGGAGGCTTCTAAGTCATAAGCGACTTAGAGAAAACTTTTTTGGATTGGCGAATTTAAAGAACATAGTTGCCTCTTTAAAAAAAGTACATCGGAAATAGCCCAAATGTGCTAATAGTAAAAGTAGCCCTACTTTGTTAAATAAAATCTTTAAATCAAATTATGCGAATTCAATCACATACTTGGTGCTGCCAAACTTGGCCTTTTCTTCTCTTACGCTTTTAACCAAACCGATTTTTTTGGCCGTTTCAAAAGCGCGCTGTATGGTTGGTTTGATCCTGTGGTTGTTCCTGTTCTCTAAAAGCTTTTGCAATTTCATAATATCGAACAACCTGTCATAGGTGTATTCTACCGTGTTGGTGTTGGTGCAATGCTTGGCTTGGTACAAACACTTTATGAACAACTCAATCTGCGCATTGGGCCTGCCCGTAGTTACCTTTCTTATTTTTTTGTTGATGTCAGAAGGTACGTGAAAGTAAGTGCTGCGTTTTCCCTTATTGAAATCGAAAAGGCTACCCTCTACGATCACCTTGAGCTTGTTGTTGTTCTTTTTATCTATGGTATGGATCTCTACCAAGTTGGTCACTATGATCTCATCATTAGAGTCGATCACATACTTTTTGGAGTTGAGGTCGAACAAGGCATTTTTAGCCAATGTCCTGTATCTTCCCTTCTCATTGCTGTCTATACCCATTACCCTGTAGATATTGCTTATATCGACCTCAAAATAGGCTTTGTTGATTTTCTCTAGGTAAAAGAACTCCCCTCTCAAATTGGCAAAGTGTGCCAAGATCACAATGGCCGTTAAAACACGAACCTCATTCGCTGTAATCTCTTTGGTGATTTTCTTTCTCAACTCCTTGGGCAAGCGACGCTCTATCTCTATAGGAAAATAGATGTAATATTTCTCTTTGTCTTTCTTGTGTAGTTTGAGTGCATTGTCAATGGCATCGTTTACCCGAGAAGCGATTTTATTGTTGATTTTCCCTGCCTCATCGAATAAGTTGAGCTGCTTATAATTTCTGGACATATTCTGCCCGAGCTCTATATCCAAGAGTTTGGAAGAGTAATTTACATTGCTTTCTTCGGTTTCATCCATTGAGTAATCCATTGCAAAAGGGTGATTTGTACTGAAACTAAAGTAGGGATTTTAAAAACTGAATTCAAACTATTTGGGAATCTTAATCCAAAAAATCTTCAATTTTACGAACTAAGTAACACCTTTGACGACAACCGTAACACCTTTGACGAGCTAAGTAACACTTTTGACGAAGTGGAATTTCCGCTTTTCTCCTTAAGCAGTACAATTACATTTAACGCATAAGTAACACTTCTGACGAATCCTGTAACACCTTTGACGAGCCAAGTAACACTTTTGACGAAGAAAAAAGTACATGAAATATGTGAGAAAAACCTAAATTCGTTTCTTGCTACTATACATCATCTTCGTTTATAAATGTAGATGTGCGAAAAACGCATTAGAATACGCTGCTCAAGCATCCGCGATTGGCGCAATGCGAACGATAAAATTGGTGCATGCAAAGCATGAATTCGTTTAACGCTGTAAGTAACACTTTTGACGCACAAGTAACACCTTTGACGAAGCGGTAACACTTCTGACGAATTGGTAACACCTTTGACGAAGGTATTTTCAATTTGATCCGCAGCTTATGACTTGTTGTAATACTTGAGGTTGTCGAGGGATGTCTCCATCGCCAATCTTACAGTAGTCCTCGTTATGACGTTACAGGTAACACTTTTGACGAAGCCGTCAGAAGACCCGTAGACACATACGATGCTCAAGTAACACTTTTGACGAACAGGTAACACCTTTGACGCGAATGGTAACAACTTTGACGAAAAAAGTAACACCTTAAACGAAGTAAGTAACATATTAGACGAATTAAGTAACACATTAGACTACTACTAAATAAATAATAATCTGGTTATCAGCATTTAGTGCACGTTGTTACAGATGTATAATTAATAAAAACTATAAATTACTTATAATTTATAGAGCAGATTTTATTTGAATAAAATCTTGCTCAGTGTATCTAAAAAATAATGGAAACCCTTAGGTTGTGGCTCAGTACAACTGGTGCAGTACAACTGGTGCAGTACAACTGGCGCAGTGCACAGAGGGTATCACCCGAGGCACAAAACAAATCGATATTTTGAAGTTCTGGGAACCACGTTCTGGGAACCACGTTCTGCAACTCACAAACTAAAGATAAGCCTCCTGTAATATAGATTCGTTACATTAGCCTAAAATGTAGTAAATTGAAAATATATATAGTTTTATAGATAGGTATTTTTTAATGTATTTTACAAATATTATTAATATACAAATACTTGTAATTCAATTAAGTATATAAAAAATATCTTATATAAGATATAGCTAGAATAATATTCTTAGCCGTGTATTATAAATATTTAGATTTAAATATTATCTTGCGCTTATATTTATTCTATATGTATCTCAGACCATGAAAATTATATCTGTTATCAACTCAAAAGGAGGTGTTGGAAAGACGACCTCAACAGCCAATATTGGTGCGTGTTTGGCTGCTCAAGGCTACAAAGTTTTATTGATCGATTTAGACCATCAGAGCAACTTGTCGCAATCATTCAACATCCGTTCAGAAAAGACCATTTATGGCCTGCTCAAAGAGGAATATGAAATGGATCCCATCATGATTTCTCCTAACCTGCACATCATCCCTTCTGAAAAAAAATTGGCCGA
>CAKZMZ010000596.1 GCA_937129345.1 uncultured Thalassovita sp.
ATATGTTCGGTGCATCTCTAAGCTGATCGTAAATCTCGAAAGCGATTTGGCTGTAGGCCATTATCTGCAGGGGCGTATTGGCACCACCAGGATTGGCATCATACCAATTCTTTTCTTGCGCCAAAGCACTGCTTTGTGTCACATTGTCTTCGTAACTGCCCTTAGAACGAATGATCTCACATCCCAACTCCTGCATTTCTTTTATCCTTTCGGTATGGTAACTTTCGGGAATATAAATCTTACAATGCAAACCCGCCAAACTTGCCGCCAAGGCAACTGCAGAGCCATAATTGCCACAAGTGGCCAAGCATATGGTATCGTACTCACGGCGTAAGGCATCGTAAACTTGGGCAAAGGCAATGCGGTCTTTTTGGGTACCTGTTGGGTTGTCTCCTTCTGTTTTGAGGTAGAGTTGGCGCAGGTCGTACTCTCTTTCCATACTCTTTGCCCGCATTAGGCTGGTATCTCCTATTTCAATATTGATGATGTCTTCAAAAGACTCAAGTCTATCTATTAAGTTGTTATTTTTGTCTTTAACATAATTACTCAATTCCCTTGTCTCGCGCCCTACTTTTGGTTCTAACGTACCTGATAAATCTCTAATATTCATTCTTGACTTTGGTGTGAAGCTTAAAAAGTTTCAATGCTATAAGAAGATAAAAGTAGAATGAATAGTTGAGGTTTGCAATAGCCTTTTCTCACAGATAAAAGTATTCATGATATGCCAAAGAATTATATTCTTCGCAGCATAACGTATGCAAAATACGTATTGACTTTAAAGATAGAAATGAAAAGACTTATCTATATTTTATTAATCCTATTGGCTACAGCATGCGATGAAGAGGACATTAACATTCCCAATACTTGTGGTGTTAGTAATCCCAAAGAAGAGTTGGCTTGGCTAAAGCAAAAAATTAAAGAAGAACAGGATTTCTCCCCAAGTTTTTTTACCGTATTTCAGGGCACTTACAACGGGAAAACCGCTTTTATCTTTAGTGCTTGTTGCCCTGCCTGCAATGTTGCACCCGCAGTTTTTGATTGTACCGGCAACCAACTTGAATATTCTTCCATTGAGTTTGATAAAATCATAGACCAAAAACTAATTGCCAAAGGGAAGGATGTAACTTGTACTTTTGATTGACTTTATTTATGAGACCTAGCCAAAGGTTTATTCTAAGGCTAGGCTTACTTATAAAACTAAGCTTCAATTTTATAAAAATAACTGTTTACTCCAACACCCTCGGTTTGTGGCCCCACAAACCGATTTTTAAACTGTTCTGTGAGCCACAGAACAGGGATTTACTAGTTTTTGTGTAACTACTGAAAATAACTGTTTACTCCCCCGGCTTATAGGTCTTCTCTGCGCGCTTTTCTACATCTTCTTTGTAATAAGCCACGTCTTTAAATTGCACATCGGCATAGGGTTGGGCTTGGTCGCTAAAGTGTGGAGAATTGGGGTCACCACTTTGCCCACCTGCCAACAAACTTTTGGCTTTTACCTTATCGCCAAACTCTACCACTGCCACAAAGCTATTGCCGCGATAACCATAGAGTTTTTTTGTGTTTTTACTTCGCGCACCGTAAGCTGCCAAAGCGCCCCACCTACCCGAAGCCAAACCAACGGGAATGCTCGGTTGGCTGTCATCAAACTGTTGGTCTATGGCACCATCTAAGCGCTGGTAACGATTTATTTCACCCCACGGGGTTTTCCAAGTACCAAAATCCTCTTCCAATTGGGCCATGGTGGTTAGAAAATGGGAAATCCTTTTTTCAGTAGGTAATTCATTGGCAAAATACTCGAATCGTTCCATGTAACTTAAACTTCTCGGGGTTTCCACCTCATTGTACAATCGCATACCATAAAAATGCGCCAACGACATTTGCACAGAATATTCCGAAACAGCATAATCCCATTCTCGCATCAAATCAATAGCCGCTTCTAACTCTTCGTTGGCAACTTGTTCTTCTTCGTAGGCATCAATCAAACCGGGTATCAGTGTTTCAAAAGCAGGCAAATACGGATCATAGGCCAATTCAATCAGTTTGTCGAGTGTTAAGCTGTCGGCTTCTTTTAGCAAGCTAATGGCATGCACGCCCCTAAAGTTCTCTGGTGCCCGAGACATGTAGTTGGGATAGTCTTCCTTCTTTGGGCTGTACTCGGCAGCACTTGTAAATGGGGTAGAATTACAATTTTGTATCCAACCATTGGGTGGGTTGATTACTTTGATAGCTTCTTCTACCGAATGCAAACCTTGCCAATCTGTATTAGGATTACTGCCATCTACAGGTTGGGTATAGTCAAATTGCGTATCACGAATGGGAATGAAGTTGCCGTGATAATAAGCGATATTGCCATCCGCATCAGCGTAAACGGTATTGTTAGAAGAGTTGGTTTTGATTTTCATCATTTCGTTAAACTCTTCTAAATTGCTTTTTTTGGTTCGGGTGAAAGATTGTTCCAAAGCTTTGGCAGGCTCCCACATTAGGGCAGTGGCTACCCACTTATCGCCATTTTTGTGCGTAATAGGCCCATGATGCGTGCGATACATGGTAAATGTTTTTTCTTTTAGCGCTTCATCATCTTTGTATTTCAAGGTAACTTCTTTGCTTTCTACTTTTCTTTCTTCTTCACCGTATTGATAATACAAACCATCTTCTTTTTCTATAATGGTTTCTTCAAACTCATCAATCACATCGGTGTAGGTAGAAGTGTGCATCCAGCCTGTTTTTTCATTAAAGCCTTGGTACACAAAAAACTGCCCCCAAGTTACTGCACCGTAGGCATTCAAACCTTCTTCGCTCACCGCATGCACTTCCCCCCTAAAAAAGAAAGAAGTATGTGGATTAATGAGCAGCATGGCATTCCCTGACTCGGTCAACTTTCCTGAAATGGCAAAACCGTTAGAACCTTTGGGTTCTTCCATTTCTTTAGCCAAGGCCAAACTTTCTTCTATTTCATTGGGCACATAGGCCTGTTGGTTTTCGTAAAAAGCTTGGATTTTATTAGTACGTACTCTTTCAATATCTCCCCCAATGGAACCTTCGCTAAAGTACATGGGGAACCAAGGCTCAAAGCGAGTGAGTAATTTGGGTTTTACTTCGGGATGTGTGTGTAAATAATAATTGATGCCATCGGCATAGGCTTGGCAGAGTTTCTTTAACCAATCGGGGCTGTTTTCGTATTCGGTTATGGCTTCTTCTTGGGTCATAAAAAGCCTAGCACGCAAATCGCTGTAGAGCATTTCTTCGCCTTCCACTTCGGCTAGTCGGCCTATGGCCCAAGTATAATTTCTTTCCACTCTTGGGAAATCGTCTTCGCATTGGGCATAGAGCAAGCCAAAAACCGCATCGGCATCGGTTTTCCCGTAAATGTGCGGCACGCCAAAATCATCCCGGATAATAGTAATCCGCTCAGCTTGTTCTTGCCAGCGACTAACCTCGTCAGTTAAACTTGGTCTATTTTCGGTTCTACAAGAAAATAATAAAAGGAATAGTAGGGTAATGTATGATAGCTTATTCATCGTATATGGTTTAAAATAGCAATGTTTAAAGCTATACAGATTGAGGGTTTTTACAAAATGGGTAAAATTGACTTAAACCATTTTTTTTAGCACTTCGCCTGTAGGCAAGACTGCTAATTTTTCTTTTTCTACCAATCTTTTGAGCAGGCCATCTAGGTATGAGGTGCTAACAGGCCCCCAACCCTCTTTATCCAAACCGTGTAAATTGAGAATGAGCCAGCCACCTTCAGATTTTAAAAAACGATTTACTTCCTCTTCTACATAATCATCACAAAAATCAGGGCCATGTCCCCAGCATCCCAGCCTCCCATGATGCTTTTCAGTGGGCATTGTATTAAGCATAGTATCTTTTAAAACCAACCAGCCACCCGTCCTTATTGCGCGTACTCTTTCAAGTAAAAAGTTTTCTAGCACAGGTGTTGATGCATTGTAAGCAAAATTATATACCGCCTCTTCTGAACGGTAGCCCTCTAGATATTTCTCAAAGTAAGCCAAACATTTATCTATGTTCTTTTTAGCCTTTTTTTCTGGTATCTCTGCAAGATTTAAATGTTCCC
>CAKZMZ010000597.1 GCA_937129345.1 uncultured Thalassovita sp.
GAACAACAATTTTCCTTCTTCTGTCTTGCTAGCTTTGCTACCTGTAATGGCATCCGTAGGAAGTCCATCTGACTGGTAATAGTTTTGGAAAGTACCTTTAGTAGGATCAAAACAAGATAGACCGTGATAAGTACCTATCCATATCTTTCCTTGATTGTCTTCTACTATATTGAAGGTGTTATTGTGAGCGAGTCCGTCTGCTTCGGTATATTGGGTGGCTTTTCTAGTTTCTAAGTCTATTTTAATAATGCCTGATGCGGGAGAGGTAGCCCATAAGTTACCTTGGCTATCAATTATTTTAGGTTGTGCGCCTTCGTATTCAAAGCTCTCAAAGGCTTCTATTGGGATTACTTCTGAATCCTTGGGAACTTGTTTAGTATCAAGGCAAAACATGCCTTTGTCTTTAGTGCCTATCCAAAGATTGTTTTCATCATCTATTAGAAGGGAAGTAACCGGCGTACTTAAAAAATTTAAGAAATGATGACCTGGGAAGGTATAATCAATACTTTTTTTAGTTTTTGGGTTAAAGTAAATCAACCTACCATGATACCCTAACCATAATTTACCCTGATTATCTTTAGCAATGGCATAACAGGTTAAAGTATGGTTAAAATACTTAAGTTCAAATTCTTTTAGTACGAATTGATTTTTCTCTGTATTGTATTTCTGAAAGTTTAGGTTAGTAGCAAGCCAAAGCTCATTATCCGATTTTGGTAATAAATCATTAATGGTATTTAATGATTGAAACCAGTTGTTCCCATCTATAAAATAAGGTTTTAAATCAAATCGGTGTCTTTCAAAAGTATTTTTCTGGATATCCCACAGATTAAATCCTGCATCTGTAGTAACCCAAAATTTATTCTTTTCAATTTTATAAATGCCGCTTACTTTCTCCCCCAATAAACTATTTAAATTATCAGGTTCATTTTTTAGCCAATTGAATGCTACGCTTTGTGGTGTAGCCTTAAAAATCCCTTTTTCATTACTAGCCCAAATTGTACCTGATCCATCTTGATACATATTTTCGAAATATGGATTGTCTTCAATGTTCTGTCCATCTTCTAGTAAGATATCAAGCTGCTTATATTGCTTACTATTTGGGTCAAAGGCCATGTATTTATGCTTTTGGGCATTAAATACCCAAAGCCTGGTCCATAGCTTTTTATCTTTTTGATGAAAGAAAAGGCACTTAGCAGGAGAGGCTTGTATATTACCTCCAGGATAATTAAACGGTATAGTAAAATGAGGATGTGATCTATCGATGCTGGCCAAGTTAGTTTTTTCCTGCAAAGGCTCAATAAAATTAGATACTTGCTTAGTATTTAGATTCATGACATTTATTCCTGATGAAGCACTACCTGCCACTATGATGGAATCTAGATAAAAGTGCTCTGCAAATTTATTGAACCAATTGTGATTAGAATCAGTCACAAGTTGATGAAGTTTATAAGCAAAGGGTTCTGTGTGCAATTCTATAAATCCTCTATCCCCAGATGTCCATAAAGTTCCATTTTTGTCTTCGAGTATGTGTTTAGCCCTGCCTCTTATTTTAATAGTTCTGTTGGTATCACTGTACCAAGTAACACTCTCGACTTCGGCACTTAGGTTATGATAAGTGTTTGTATCTGGTACGATTTTAAAAAATCCCGATTGGTTATGATTGCTAGACCATAGAATGCCTCTACTGTCTTCAAAAAGAGAAATGATTTGCCCTTGGCTATATATGCTGTCTGTAGTTTGCTGAGTAAATACATTTTCTTCAAGTTCATTTTCATGTATTTTTTGAACTAAAGGAAAGGGTTTGTACAAATCTTTATTTTCAGGTCCAATAGCAAAAGGAGTAAGTCGGTTATTTACCCTATCAAAGCGGCCTATTTCTCCGTTGGCCGTGCCCACCCAAATGTCACCTTTGGCAGATTCGCTTAGGGCGGTAACTACAACCGGTCTGTTTTTGTCTTGCCGTGTTGAGTCTAAAACAGGAAATTGAAATACCTCTACATTAATACCATCGTATTTTACCAAACCATTTCGCGTACCAAACCACATATAGCCATACCGATCTTGTAGCATCTTGGTCACTTCTATATTGGGCAACTGATCATTAATGCCCGCATCTTGAAAGCGGTAAGTCTGCGCCAAAGCGATGTTTTGAAATAGAGAATAAAGTATGATGCCAAAGTATAGCTTGCAAAATGATGGAAAAGATATCTTCCTCAACCTTCCTTTATAGAAGCTTTGAAGATTTTTTTGAACAGTCATGAATTCTAGGTGATTGATGCGTCAATTTGTTAAACTTCCTATCAAGTTATGCAAAATGCCCCAAATTGAGAAAAAAGAGGTATAAAAATCAGCTAATGCAACATTGGTACTAATAAATGTTCATTTTGTGCTAGAGGTTTTTACGATAAAAAGTCAATTTTAAGAGCATGTAATTGCTAGTACAACCAAATCTATGACTAAGGTTTAATATTCATGTTTTGTGCTAGTCTTAAGTTGTCTACTGCTGACCTTGTCGGCAGTAGCCTCTTATATATTTTTCTCAAAAAAACTGAAACTGTATTGCCATGAACACTACCCAAGCTGAACTTGCTATTAGAAAAATTTTACTAGAACAGTATTCAACTGCCGTTAAATCTCAAGTGGCAGAGAAATATGCCGACCTTTTTGCCACCGATGTCACCTACATCCCGTTCGATGGCCCCGAATGCCATAGCAAAGAGCAGATTATTGGTTTTTACAATGCCATGAAGCAGCAATTTAGCATTGACCCTGAGCTAAAGGTAGAGAAAATACATATTTATGAGAATTTGCTGGACGCGTATGTAATTGGTAAATCCTATGCTAAAATGACGCCTACCAACGGTCATGCTCCTATGGAGTTGGTCTTTCGGGCTTTTTGGATCTTCACCAAAGAAGAGGGAGAGTGGAAAATAGCAAGGCAATTATGGAATACTGAACCGCAACAGTAAAATCAACCAAACCTATAAATAAAATGATAAAATTAATGTTCGTTTCCTACAGAAAAGAAGGAATTACCCATGAAGAATGTGTAAAAGAAGGCAGTAGCGAGTTACATGTCTCTACAGTTAGTAAGGTTCCCGGTTTAATTAAATGGCAAGAAAACTTTGCTCATCAATTACCCCACGAAAATGTAGCTAGTGTTCTTGCTGAAATGTGGTTCGAAAGTGCAGAAAGTATGCAAGCAGCTATGGAAACTCCCGAATGGGCTGCAGCTGTAGAGGACGCCAAACGCTTTTTAGACATGGAGAAAACCTATGCCATGACCGTTGATGAAAAGGTTTTTATTGATTGAGGAATATCTCAAAGCCTCAAAAAAAATACAATTGACAATTACCACCTTTACCATTTTAAGCATGAAGAAAATCTATTTAACTCTAGCAATTTTATTATTGGCCTTTACAGATCGAATAAATGCACAAAACCTCGGTGAGGGTGCAGTAATTGAACAGGCGATTACGGTAGATGGTATAGAAAGGTCATATTTACTATATATACCACCTAGTTATGATGGTTCTGAGCCATGGCCATTGGTACTAAATTTCCACGGATTCAATTCTCAATCGGACTTTCAAATGTTTGTAACAGGAATGAATGCTGTTGCAGATGAGAATAACTTTATAATTGCTTATCCGCAAGGTTTACTAATTGCAAATCCATTTCTCGGCAACGATGCACCCGGGTGGAATGTTGGCGGTACGCTATCTAAAAATGACGATGTAGGTTTTGCAAATAGCTTAATCGATAAAGTTATTGAAGATTACTCAATTGATGAATCAAGGATTTATGCTACAGGTTGGTCTATGGGGGCTAACATGGCATACGATGTTACCTGTGCATTGGGTGACAGAATAGCTGCTGTAGCAGGAGTGGCCAATCAAATGGCAGACTTTCAAATTGCTGCATGTAAACCAATAAGGTCCATTCCAACTTTAGTAATGCATGGTACAGCTGATCCCCTTGTCCCTTTTGAAGGAGATGGTGCTATATTTTCTGAAGTAGCTACTACGGTTCTATTTTGGGCTAATTCTAATAACTGCTTGCTAGAACCTGAGACAATTTCGCTAGAAGACACTGATTTAGAAGATGGGAGTTCAGTCATGTTAACAAAATACACTAATTGTGATAGGTCAACAGAAGTACTCTTTTATACTGTAGTTAATGGTGGGCATCCATGGCCTGGTGGTGGCGCACTCCCGCCTTTTACCGGGACACTGAATAAAGACATCAATGCAAGTGAAGAGATATGGGATTTTTTTAAAAAGTTCAGTTTGCCAGATTTGGAGAAACTCCCCAAGGTTGATGAGTTTGTTTTGGTCGATGCGGTTAATAATAAAGAATTGACTGTTTTGGAAGATAATGCCATCATCAACTTGGTAACATTAGAGAAAGACAGGCTGAGTATAGTGGCCAAAAGTTCTTCAGACAATACAGAAAGTATCTTATTAGAACTCACGGGGCCAATAGAGCAAAGGCAATTAGAAAATATAATCCCATATGCACTTTTTGGGGATAATAATTCAAATTACAGAGGTAAAAAATTGCCCGTAGGCATTTACTCTTTAAAGGCATCGCCTTTTGATGCGGATGCAATAGAGGGAGATATGGGATTGAGAAATTATCTTACATTTGAAGTGGTAGAGGATACCTTTATCAGGGATTTTACTCTTGTAGATGCCAATACAAACGAAAGTTTAATGATTCTAGAAGATGGCTCATTGTTCAACCTCGATGAAACTGGCAATGAACTGAACATTAAGGCCAATATTTATCCTGAGCAAGTAGGTAGTATAGAATTTATGCTAGATGGTGTAAGCAAAATAGAAAATGTGAAACCCTACTCGGTATTTGGAGACATCAACGGCAATTATTTTGTAGGTGATTTAAATGTGGGCACACACGTGCTTGTTGCAAAAGCCTATGAGCGACCAAGGGCAATGGGAGGCTTGGTGGCTCATATTGAAATTAGTTTTGAAGTAACTACATCTAGTGCTAGCAGAAAAATGAGCAAGTTGTATCAGAATGAACCAAATCCATTTAGCGGCATCACCAACATAAGGGCTTTTGTACAGCCAAGTGTTCAAAATGCAAAAATTGCAATCTTTGATGATACAGGCACTTTAATTCAAGAAATGGCTGTAGATCAAAGAGGCGAAATCAATATAAAAGCCAATATTCCATTCTCAAGAAAAGGGATGTATTATCTAAGACTAGTTACAGATGGTAAGCATTCAGACTCTAAGAAAATGATACTTAGATAAATTCGATTTGGCTGCAAGGTTTTTCGATTTTTGCTTTAAAATGTAGAGAATTATTAGTGCAATTGCCAAAAATCCAAATTCATAGAGCGTATATGCAAACATAAGCCTGTACAAAGCTTTTAAGTAAGTATGGAAACTATAAAAATAAAAGTTACAGAAGTAAATCAAGCAACGCACGATACTTACATGTTTAAAAC
>CAKZMZ010000598.1 GCA_937129345.1 uncultured Thalassovita sp.
GAAATCTCCAAACTCCAATACTTGAGGGGGCGCTGTTAAGACCTGTCCGATCATAGCGTCTTTGTCTAGTTGCTCAGCACCTAAAATGATGTCTATGATCGGGCCTTGGTTAAAGCGAATAATACCAGCATTGTTAAACCCAATAAGCGCAATAAAAGCACCTATACCCGCAGGTATGGCCAATCTAATCGATAGCGGTATGGCATCTACAATGGCTTTCCTGAGGCCTGTAAATGTTAAGATGATGAACAAAACCCCTGAAATAAAAACCGCTGCTAAAGCTTGCTGCCAAGTATAGCCCATACCCAAAACTACCGTGAAAGTAAAGTACGCATTGAGCCCCATGCCCGGCGCTTGGGCAAAAGGATAATTGGCCAACAGACCCATTACCAAAGTGCCCACTCCAGCAGAAATGCAAGTAGCCAACAACACCGCGTTAAAGTCCATACCTGTTTTTGAAAGTATGGCCGGGTTTACAAAAATAATGTAGGCCATAGTAAAAAAGGTAGTGAGGGCTGCGAGCAGTTCTTGTTTGATACTAGTTTGATTTTCTGCTAGCTTAAAGTACTTATTCATAGTAGGGGTTCAGATTGATGATGAATTCCCTTCAAAATAAACCTTAAATTATTGAAATTAAAACTTGGAAAAGTAATATTTTAATCTTGCCGAAAAGTTAGCCCTAGAAGTGATTTTATTGTGTTGAGCATTTTATACAAATGTAAAAGCTACTTTAAAGGAAGCAGCAATTTTACCTTACCCTCACTAAAGAGCACTTCATCTAAATGCCCCATCTTAGAATGGTCTTGGGTCATTAGATGCATATGCAAAAAAGAATCGTGGTGCGTAAATATGCCCTGATGCTCTGTAGAGAAAAAACCGATGATCTCCACTACTTCATCTTTTAGCAAGTAATTGGTCTGCCCTTGGTGCGCTTCTTTGGGTGAAGATACTTTTGTGCCATCAGGTAGGTTTTGGATGTGGATTTTCGCGCTGTCTACTCTGCCCAATAGTTTAAAAACAAAGGGTCTTTTTTCTAGCTCTGTAAGTTGATGGATATAGGTTTCTAGCGACTTAATATCTTTTACAGAAATAGGTAGTTTACTTTCTTTCCATTCTGTTACGTTGCCATAAACAAAAAATGGTGCAGATACATCAGAAGTTTCCTCAACGAGCATGGTAGAGTCGCTAAGCACTTTGGAGACAAAAACCCTCCCATCATTTATCAATAACTCTCCTTTTAAAAAACTTAAAGGCCCAAGCCCGTATAAACCTTTTTTATTAGCCATGGTATCAAGACGAATGATGCCGGACAACTCTCCCTTCCACATTACATTTTTCATGGCACCTGCTACTTTAATATCCCTGTAGCCAATACTTTGATCTTTTACATTACTACATGAGTACAGACCGAAAACACAAAGCCCACACAAAAATTTTAGAAATTTCATACCTATCCAACTCATTTATTTTACTCGTTTTCTAAAGGCAGGCTCAGGGTTTGTAAAACTTCCTTTTTCTCTTGCTGCGCTCTCTGAAAATATTCTCGCTCTTCTTTTCTAATGTGTTTTTCTAGTCTTTGCCCCAATTCATCCATCAACTCCAAATCAGGTTCTAGGGGATTCAACTTATGAAACTGCTCCTTTAATAGTTGATGATCGGCCTTGAGTTCTTCTACCAAAAGATTGAGTTCCTCTGTACCCGCCAAAGTATTGAATAGATAATGCTCTTCAATCTCAAAGTGTTTTTCTATTAGATTTACAAACAGACCGATGGCATATTCTATTTTACCCTCCGGTGTTTGTGGCAAACCTTTATAAGGAGGCGCGCCTTTTTTGAGCAATTGTGCCAACATGAGCATTTTTCTGTGTTGGCGAGAAACCGGCTGGAGGTTGGGATGTCTGCGCATAATCGTTTATTTGGTATAACATGAACTATCTCAAAACTAGTAAATCTTAGTTGGAAAATCACGAACAAAGGTGTTTCATATGAAGCTTACTTTCTCATTAGTAGAGACACAAAAGAGGGCGAGTTGCTGTAGTCAGCAATTGCGCCGATTACATTGCAAATGCTTGAGTAGCGCATTTCAAATATGTTTTTCATACATCTTCATTTATAAATGAGGATGATGTATTGTAGTAAATGACTTAGTATTTTATAAAATTTAAGAAACTCATTATCAGTAATTTACTTATTTTAAACTAAATAATTAATTATAAAACTAAATTTTTAGTTTGTAAACTAATTCTTTAGTTATACCTTTGGAGTATCATCAATCATAAAAAAATGAAAAAACTAACCACTGCAGAAGAACAGATCATGCAGGTTTTATGGAGTCTAGAAAAGGCTTTTGTGAAGGACATTATAGAGGAGCTCCCCGAAGATGAAAAAACAGGTAAAAAACCTGCTTACAATACGGTATCTACCATTATCAGGATCTTAGAAACAAAAGGGTTTGTAGACCACAAGGCTTTTGGGAAAACCTATCAATACTTCCCCTTGGTAAGTAAAGAAACTTACAGCAATATGTTTTTAAAGAATTTTATGAGCGATTACTTCAGTGGCTCTTTTCAAAAGATGGTCTCCTTTTTTGTGAAGCAAAACGATGTGGACATTACCGAGATGGAGCAACTTATGAAGCACCTAGAAGACGCTGAAAAAGAAGAAAAAAATCAAGATAAAAATTCGGAATCATGATCAATTATTTATTAGAGGTTTTGGCCAGCAGTTTTGTCTTTTGGCTCATATATAGAGCCTTTCTACAAAAAGACACCTTTTTTGAAAGAAACAGGATTTACTTATTAACCGCTACCCTATTGTCTTTGCTTTTGCCTTTGGCCAACTGGCAAGTAATGTGGGCAAGCAATGAAATAACCCAAGGTTTACCCGTTGCAGGCTCTGTTTTACTGCAAGAAATACAAGTGGGGACCACATCAATAATGAGCCTTGAAGAGAAAAGCTGGATCATTTTCCTACCTTATTTGGCTGTAGTTGTTTCCTCGATTTATTTAGCCTATTGGTTTATCGGAGTAGCGCGTTTGTTCTTAATTGCTAAAGAAAACCCTAAGCAAAATTTCAAAGATTATACACTGGTCAATGTAGAAAAAAACCAATATCCCTTTTCCTTTCTTAACTATCTATTTTGGGGAAAAGAGCTGGTAGTATCAGAGCCAGAAAGACAAAAAATTATACAACACGAGTTGGCGCACATTAAGGGCAAACACAGCTATGATATTATTCTAATGGAATTGGTATGTACCGTATTTTGGCTGAACCCTTTCTTCTTTCTCTTTAAAAAATATTTAAAAGAACAACACGAATACATAGCCGATGCAAGTGTTTACATGCAAGGCGAAAAAAGTAACTATGCCCGCTTAATGGTGCAAAACACCCTAAAAAGCCTCGATTTGGGCAGTGGTTTCTTGCCTAACACAAGTCTTCAACTATCACATAATTTTTATCAATCACCCATTATTAAAAGATTAGAAATGATGAACAAGCAAAGAACTCCTATTGTCAAAAACGTAAAACTATTCGTTATTTTACCCGCCATTGCCCTACTTGGCTTTATGTACTCTTGCAATAATGTAGAAGATACCGAAGCGGTAGTAGAGGATATTGAAAAGAAAGCAGAACTAGACAAAATTTTTTCTGAAGTAGACCAAACAGCTGCACCTGATGGCGGAATGCAAGCATTCTTTACACATGTCGCTGAAACTGTAGAATACCCTACAGAAGCTAAAAAAGCAGGTTTAGAAGGGAAAGTATTCGTTGAGTTTGTTGTTGAAAAAAATGGTACTGTCAGTGATGCTAAAGTATTAAAAGGTTTTGATGAAGCTTGTGATAAAGAAGCACTCAAAGCCATTACAAGTGCGCCCAAGTGGCACCCTGCTGTAAAAGATGGTAAAAACGTAAGGCAAAAAATGGTAATACCAATTGCCTTTAAGCTAGACTAGTGTCAAATTAACCCTATAAATGAAGAAAGGCACGCCTACGGGCAGTGCCTTTTTTTTTAACTTCTTCAAAAATAACCTTTTCCCCACATCTCATACCCATATCTTGGTTTAGCTGAAAAAATAAGGCACTTCTTAAAAAATAGATGCGTTATGCTCAAAACATTTTAGCATTTTATTATTTACTATAATTGCGCCGTTTTATAAAAGCAAAAGAACATCATAGACTATTAAAACTAGTATTTCTGATATTTAGCCATTGCACTTTATAAAAAAGATTTTTTCAACTATCCAATATTCATTGATTTTCTCTACTACCATAAAAAAACTCCTGCTTTTTTTGCTCATGTTTTGGAGTTGCCACCTGTGGGGAATGTCCACTTTAGACAGCCTAAAAACGCTAAATGAGCAAACCCAAGATACCGAAACGCTAGCAGAAACCCACTATGAATTAGGGTGGAAGTACTACCCCGATATGCCAGACTCTATGCATTATTTTTTTGATCTGGCTCTAGAAAAAGCTCAAGACCCAAGCATTCTTGCCAATGCCAATAGAGGAAAAGGAGTCGCTTACTACTTACTAAACGACTACGACAAGGCGATAGAATTTAATTTAGAGGCACTCAATATTTTCCAAGAAATCGGTGATCTACATGGCGTAGCAAAATGCTACAATTCCATTGGCTTAAACCTAGCGAGTATGAAAAATTTCCAGCCTGCATTAGAGTACCATTGGAAATCTATGTTTATCTCAAAAAAATTACTCAATAGATTAAACGACCCTGATAGCCTGCTTAGGGTACAAAGGATTTTGGGATACAATTACATTAATTTGATAGTGGCTTATGAGGTATCCCCCCAAAAAGACAGCACTTTGTACTATGCCGAAAAAAGTATAAAAGTGTTTGAACAACTGCAAGATAGTTTCTATTTGGCCATGTCATACAACCGAAAGGCACAAGCCCTATACATGCTCAATCAACATGAGGAAGCACTAAAAAACAATCGATTGGTTTATGAAAATTTCGACAATCTGAGTCCGTTTGAACGTGTATTTACGCTGATGGGACTTGCACAAAACCATCTTGAATTGGGCAACATCCAAACCTGTATAGATTTTGGTTTAGAGGGATACGAACTGGCACAAAAAATAAAAGCTGACTGGCATGCGCAACATTGTGCTAGGGTACTTTCAAAAGCTTATGCAAAACTTAACAATTATGAAAAGGCTTACGATTATCAAGTGGCTTTTAAAACCTATAGCGATTCTTTGTTCAACCAAGGCAGTGAGACACGCATCAACTACATGCTGCTCAAGCAAAAAGACCTAGAAAACGAGCGTTTATCCCAAATCAATTCCTTAAAAGAAGAAAAGCTACAAGCTAGAAACCAACAATCTCTCATTTTAATAGCAGGTATTTTTCTTTTGTTCTTTTTTGTAGCTGTGCAGTATCAAAATAGTAAAAAACTGAAAGAGCTCAACAACAAACTTCAAGACTTGAACCATGCGTTGGAAGTTTCCAATTCTAGCAAGGATAAATTTTTCTCTATCATCGCCCATGACCTTAAATCGCCTTTTAATTCAATCATTGGCTTTATCAATTTATTAAAGCTACGCATACAGCAATTATCAGAAGAGGAGATACAAGAATTTATAGACATGATGCTGCTCACCACCAACAATACTTACAAGCTTTTAGAAAACTTGCTAGAATGGTCCAGGCTGCAAACTGGCGATATCTCCTACAAACCTGAAAGCATAGAGATTGAGGAAATCATTAATGAAAATGTAGAACTGATGGCCAAAGTCGCCGAAAAAAAAGGCATTGAGCTAGAAGTGCTTAACCATGAGAGCACTCAAGTATTTGCAGACAAAAATATGGTTGGTACCGTTCTTAGAAATTTGGTATCTAATGCTATTAAATTCACCGAACAAGGTGGTACAGTAAGCATCAATTACCATAAAGTTGCTAATAACGTAGAGGTTTGTATAAAAGATACCGGCATAGGCATACCGCAAGAAATGCTCCCCAAACTGTTCGATATTTCAGAAAAATTTTCTACCCAAGGCACAGAAAAAGAAAAAGGTACTGGCTTGGGCTTATCTTTAAGCAAAGAGTTTATCGAAAAACACGGAGGCAAAATCTCGGTAGAAAGTGAGTATGGCAAAGGCAGCACATTCACCTTTACCCTGCCAATTAAAGCGCATTAAAAGTGTAGCCTTGCTCACTAAAGTATTCTAGGTAACGGGGTAATACGCTATCCACATTTTTTTTCGCTTTTAAATTATCATGAAAAACCACAATAGAACCCGGTTTTGTATATGCAGTGGTTTTTTCCAAACACCTGTTTTCTGAAAGTTTGGCCATAAAATCTCCGCTTAAGACTTCCCACATCACAATTTCATACTTATGCTTTAGCGCTTTTATTTGTGTTTGAGAAATGCGCCCGTAAGGCGGCCTAAACAGTATTTTAGAAGAAAAAGGCTT
>CAKZMZ010000599.1 GCA_937129345.1 uncultured Thalassovita sp.
GTTGTGCAGATCGGGGGGCTTGGTTGGTAGAGGTTTTAAAATGTGTATTGCCTAGGCCGCCAAGTCCACCTTTCAATAAAATCTCCTCCTCGCCATCTTCGGTTATCTCTAAGAGTTTTTTCCCTGTATCTGCGTTTTTAGCTACAGTGCCTAGCGGTACTTCTAATATAATATCTCCACCTTGTGCGCCTGAGCTGCCTGCACCGCCACCCGGTTGGCCGTTGTCTGCATAAACATGCTTGCGGTATTTTAAGTGTAGCAATGTCCAAAGGTTTCGGTTGCCCCTTAAGATAATATGTGCTCCTCTACCGCCATCGCCACCGTCAGGACCACCCTTAGGCACGAATTTTTCTCGCCGAAAGTGAACAGAGCCGGCGCCACCTGAACCCGACCTACAGTATATTTTTACATAGTCTATAAAATTTTCAGGCATAGTGCGTTTACTTTATTTATATTCGAATTATAAATGTAGTGTGAATTTCATTATGTAGAAGCTTTATCTGAGCTATGAATTATCTAGCCAAGTAAAGCAGATTTTTTCAGTAATATTTAAATTTTTTCCAACTAATTCAAAAGAAATGAAACAGCGTACGTTTTACTCCATTATTTTTTCTTTGTTTTTCTTTACACAAGTTTCTGCCCAAGGCCCTCAAAATGTATTGAAACTCAACATCTTTAGCCCTATAGTAAGTACAATTTCTGTATCTTATGAAAGAGCTCTAAGCACGCAAAACAGTGCTCAGTTAAATATCTTTTATACAGGTGCATCTGTAGGTGATACTAGATTTAGAGGGCTAGGTATTACTCCTGAATACAGATTTTACCTTTCAGAAAATAAAGATGCTCCCGCAGGGTTTTATGTAGGTCCATTTTTAAGGTATCAAAATTTTAATGTGAGTGATGAGCTAAGTACTGCAGAAGGTTCGCTCAGTACTTTTGGCGGCGGTGTTTTGATTGGTGGACATTGGTTGTTTAAAGAGAAATTTTCATTGGATACGTTCATAGGGCCATCTTATGCATCAGGAAATCTAAGTGTTGAAGACAATGCCTCTGAAGAAAGTTTTGACATAGGCTTTTTCGACGGCTTTGGAGTAAGATTTGGCGTAACAATAGGCTACGCTTTCTAAGAGAGAATTTTAAAAAAAATTAAAAGGGCTGCTCTAAACTCGGAGAAGCCCTTTTTTATTAAAAGTTATCTACTGTTTTAGAAATGTCGTCAAATATTTCATCTATACTGCCCACACCTTTAATAGAACTATATTTGTTTTGTGCCTTATAGTAACCTGCCACAGGTGCAGTTTTGTTTTCGTACTCTTGCACCCGGGTCCTTATCAACTCTTCATTTTTGTCATCGGCTCTACCAGAGGTTTTCCCCCTTTCTAGTAAGCGTTTTACCAGTTCTTCCTCCGGTACCTCAAGGGCTATCATTCCAGAGATTTTTGTATCGTTTTGTTGCATGAGCTTGTCAAGCGCCTCTGCTTGTGCTACTGTTCTCGGGAAACCATCAAAAATAAATCCGTTAGCGTCTTTGTTTGTTTTTAGCTTATGGTCTATCATGCCAATTACTACTTCATCCGGAACGAGCTTGCCTGCGTCCATTAGCTTTTTGGCCTCTAGACCTAATTCGGTTCCCGCAGCAATTTCGGAACGCAGTAAGTCTCCAGTTGAAAGGTGTACCAATTGATACTTTTCTTTCATCTTGCTACTTTGCGTGCCTTTGCCAGCACCCGGAGGGCCAAATAATACAATGTTGATCATTTTGTTAATTTTTGTTCTATAATCGATATGCATTCTTAATTATGCATCAACCAAATATAGAACATTGACCACCTAAATTCAAACTAATTAGATTTTTGTTAAATCTTAGGTTTTGATCAGTTATGCGGCATTATTTGCTTAAAAAAGTGATTGATTAGGTGATATAAGCTCTTTTTAGGAGTTTGTAAGATGAACAGTTAAACAATTATCAAATTATCCAACAATACCATGAAAGGGAAAATAGCACTGTGGACAGTCTTGATCCTGTTTTTTTCAGCTATAGCTTATTTTTTAGCTTATTTCTTCTTAACGCCTTCCAAAGATTTACAAGGTATATATTTAGTACCTAAAGATGCTATCTATATTTTAGAGACCGATGAGCCTGTAGAAAGTTGGGCGAAACTCAGTTCTAGCGAAATTTGGCAGCATTTGCAAAAAAACGACTTTTTTGCTTCTCTCACCGAAAATATGAATGACCTTGATACGCTCGTGAAAGAAAATAAAGGCTGGCTAGATTTAATTGGCTCTAGACAAGTGCTGATTTCGGCACATATGATCAAACCAAAAGACTATGATTTTTTATACTTAGTAGACTTAAAAAGGGTATCTAAACTTACTGCGCTAAAATCTTATATAGAATCTCTTACGGCCAAAGGTTATAAAACTACTTTCAGAATCTTTCAAGACCAGGAAATCATAGAAATTACCGATTTAAAAACTAGGGAAACGCTGTATTTAGCTTTTCTCAATAACATTATGGCCATTTCTTATACGCATACTTTGGTAGAGGCCGCCATTAATGAAAAAGAAGAACCAACCATAGGTAGGGATTTACACTTTTTGGATGTAAGCAAAAGGGTAGATTATGGCAGTATGTTAAGGTT
>CAKZMZ010000600.1 GCA_937129345.1 uncultured Thalassovita sp.
ACATTACAGAAGGGGCACTTTCTGAGGCAAATCTCCAAAATGAATTGAAGATGCTACAAGAAACTTATCAACAGGTGCTTGAACAAAATATAGTACAGTATGAGCAAAAGATGCAGATCAAAGAAGAGTTTGAAGAGACATTTTTTGAGCGAAATATTCTAGATACTTTTTTTAATAGTAATAATACTGCTTCTATTATCCTGGATAGGCATTTAAATGTTAAGTACTTTAATGGCAAGGCAAACTCCCTTATCATGCTGTTAAACGGTATTTATCTCGATAAAAAATACCACATCAGTAATTATCATTTGCCCTGCAACCATGGGCGCTTTGAAAAATATGCTAAAGAGGCCTTAAAGGGTAATTCTTTAAAAATGTTGAGCAATACCAGCATAAGGAATAAAAACAAGCTGCGTACTTATGAGATTGTTTTTATTCCATTAAGCAATGAAAGTGATGCTGAACCCAATCATTTAGCTTGCAGCTTTACCGATGTTTCTGACTTGCAAGAGCGACAGAATCAACTTGATTTGTTTGAAAATGTGGTTGAATATGCCAACGAAGGTATTATTGTTACCAAGGCGAATCCGCTGCACGATCCAGGGCCTGAGATCATTTATGTGAACCATGCCATGGAAAAGCTTTCTGGATACAATGCTAGTGAGCTAATTGGTGAAAACCCGCGTATTTTGCAAGGGCAAAAAACAGATCGAAATGCCCTTAATAGGATAAAGCAAGCACTTATTAAAGGTAAACCCATAAAAGAGGAGTTGATCAATTATACTAAGCTGGGCAAAGCTTATTGGGTAGAGCTTTCTATTACCCCTATTTTCGATAAGCTAGGGAAAGTTTCTTGTTTCGTTTCGCATCAAAAAGATATTACTGCCCGAAAAGACAATGAGATCGAGCGTTCTACCATGATCAAGCATTTACTGAGACAAAATCAGGAATTAGACGAGTTTGCTTTTATTACCTCGCACAACTTAAGAGCGCCTGTGGCCCGTTTGCTCGGCCTTACCGATTTAATTGGGTATGAGCTAGATGAGAACCGCTTGCCGAAAGAACTATTTAAGCACGTTGAGACCTCGGCGAATTTGCTAGACGAAATCATTAGAGATTTAAACTATATTTTGGCCTTTAAAAAGCATATTGGTGAAAAGCAGGAGGTGATACATTTTGAAAAAAAGATAAATAAAATCAAGATTGTGCTGAGTAAACAAATTGAGGCCTCTAAGGCAGAGATCATATGTGATTTTAAAGATTGCCCGACCGTTTATTCTATTGACAGCTATGTGGGTAATATTATGGAACATTTGATCCATAATTCTATCAAATACGCCAGAAAAGATGTAACTCCAAGGATCGAAGTGAAAACTATGTATAAAGATATGGCTCCTTGCATCCAAATCAGTGACAACGGCATGGGTTTTCCATCAAAAATAAGCGATACAGATTTTATGCTATATAGGAGGTTTCATCCAGAGATACCCGGTAAGGGCTTAGGATTGTTTTTAGTTAAATCTCATGTTGAGATGCTTCGCGGTAGCTTAAAACTAGAAAGTAAGGAAAATGAAGGCTCGATTTTTACTATTGTTTTCCCACCAGAATCAGAACAGCCCTTAAATGCTCAATAAAAATCTAAATATTTAAAGCGGCTCTTTGCTAAGTACTGTATTTTAAAAATTTAAGATTACAACCTGCCTTACGTGCTTAAAATAATAGTATAATTAAAAATTAGCACCTCATTTTTATTAAGTTTAGAGTGTATAAACTTTTTAAATAGATGAAGCTACTGTACTATATTTTTTTGCTCCTTATAATTATCGCTTGTAATACACAGAGAGATTCTACCACAGATACCAAAACGGAGAAGCCACCCAATATCTTGATAATTTTGGTAGATGACATGGGCTACTCAGACATAGGATGTTTTGGTTCCGAAATTAACACACCCAATTTAGATGCTTTGGCAGCCGGAGGTATGCGGTTGACCCGATTTTATAATGCAGCGCGTTGCTGTCCTTCTCGTGCCTCATTGCTCACAGGTCTTTATCCTCACCAAGCAGGCATAGGTTCTATGACCAATGATTGGGGGCACTCGAGCTATAGAGGCTTCTTATCCAAAAATGCTGTAACTATTGCCGAGGTTCTCAAAGGTAGTGGCTATGATACTTACCAAGTGGGTAAATGGCATGTAGGAGAAGCGCCAGAACATTGGCCTCACAAAAGAGGATTTGACCAACATTTTACTTTTGTAAACGGAGCAAGCAGCTACTATAATTTATGGCCTTACCGAGACGGACAAGACTCTATGCAGATGGCGTACAATGGAGAAAGGTTTTACCCCGGCAATAATCTTTTTATGCCCGATAATTTCTCAGATTCGGCAGCGGCTTTTATAGAAAGGCATGATACCGAGAAACCGTTTTTTATGTACTTGGCCTATAAATCACCGCATTGGCCATTGCATGCTACACCAGAAGATATCGCCAAATACAAAGGAAAATACAAAATCGGATGGGACAGCTTGCGCGTGCAACGATACGAACGAATGAAAGCCATGGGAATTATTGGTGAAGATGTACCACTCTCAGAACGCTTTGCTACTGTAGAAAAATGGGAGGATATTTCAGAAGAACAACGAGAAGACTGGGATACCAAAATGGCTTTATACGCCGCAGTAGTTGATCGAATGGATCAGGGCATAGGCAGAGTAATCAATAGTTTAAAAGCCAAGGAGGAGTTTGATAATACATTGATTGTTTTCCTTTCTGATAATGGCGCTTGCCATGAAGTAATGCCACCGAGAAACAGTCCTTACCCTGTTGATGGAGAGCCCGGTTCTGAACGCTCTTATCCGAGTTATGATCCACCTTGGGCCAATGCGAGTAATACGCCTTACCGTTACTTTAAATCGTATTTGTTAGAAGGCGGCATGTCTACACCATTTATTGCACATTATCCAAAAGAAATACCAGCAGGAAGCATGAATACCACCACGGTGGGGCACATCATGGATTTAATGGCCACTTCTTTAGATTTTGCGGGAGCCTCTTACCCTGAAACCTATCAGCAAAATACTATAACACCAACGCCGGGTCAATCTCTGGCAGCAGTGTTGCGCGGGCAAAGCCAAGTGGGGCATGAGACCTTATATTGGGAACATAATAAAAATAAGGCCATCCGCCACCAAGGTTGGAAGTTGGTTTCTAGCTATAGAGTGCTTGGCGAAGGACTTCGCGATAGATGGGAATTGTATAACCTCAACGAAGATCCTGCAGAGCTAAATGACCTAGCTGAAAGCATGCCCGAGAAAGTAAGAGAGTTGGAAAAAATGTATTTAAAATGGGCTGATGAAGTAGGTGCGCTACCTGCCAGTGAGATTGATAGTTTGAGGGCAAGTTTGTGAAAAAATTAAAGCTAGTCCACGAATTTATTCGTGGACTGAAAGTCGTATTTTGTAGAAGGTTATAAATTCAACAATTCAATAAAATTTATAATTAACCATTAATTTTCAAACCAATCTCCACCTTCGGCAATCATCTCTTCTTTGAGTTGCAGCATGGTTTTTTTCATGGATTCTAGCCTTTCAGGATACTCGGCAGAAAGATCTTTGGCTTGGGCTATGTCTTCTCGTAGATTGTAGAGTTCAAATTCCTTGACCTCTAAAGAGTCTATAAAATCTTGATGTGCAGGTTGAAAACCCCACATATCCCATCTGGGCTTACCGGGCGCTGGTTTTAATTTTGCCAAATCTCTTTCATTAAAATTCTCCACTTTGTCAATTTTGTTTTCGTACCCTAATAAACACCAATCGCCTTGCCTAAGCATGGTTACAGGTTCGTGGAAGTAGCGGTAGAAAAGGATGGGTTTTTCCCTTTCAAAATCTGCAGGATTTTCCAAAAGTACCCTACTCAAATCAATGCCATCTAAGGTTCTGTCTGCGGGGATTTTACTCTTGGTAAAGCTGGCTAAAGTGGGCAGTACATCTGTAAAAGAACCCGGCGTAGTATTATAAGTACCTGCAAGAATTTTATTGGGCCATTTGGCGATAAAAGGCACTCTAATGCCACCTTCAAAATTAAAGCATTTTTCACCCAAAAGCGGTTCATTAGAACCCACATTTTGAGAGCCATTGTCAGAAGTGAATATCACGATGGTGTTTTCTTCGAGACCATTATTTTTTAAGTGGTCCATTACCTTACCTACAGCCAAATCCATATTTTCGATAGCCCCATAGTAAGCTTGGTTATAAGCATGGCGGTTTTTAATTGAGTCTGGCGCGGCCACTTTTTCATGTGGTTCGTTAAACCAAATACTCATGTAAAAAGGCTTGCTTTTATCAGCTTTAGTCAACCATGCAAGGGCTTCATCAGCTACGATTTGGCAAGCATAGCCTTCCATCTTGCCCATAGCTTCACCATTTCTAAAATAGTTTTCAGGGTTTTCGTGAGAAGGTCGGGCATTGTTGTAGGCATAAAAACTATAGTCAAAACCTTGGTCGTTGGGATGGGGTTGTTCTTGCCCTTCAGAAGTGAGATGCCATTTGCCAAAGTGCCCTGTTTGGTAATTTTGCTGTTTGAGCATTTCGGGAATGGTTACCTCGCTACTCCTCAAATGCATGGGTGAGTTAGCAGGAATCCAATTGTAAATACCCAATCGCGTACAATTTCTACCTGTGAGCAAAGCGCCCCTTGAGGGCGAACAAACTGCAGCCCCTGCATAAAAATCGCTGAACATTATGCCCTCTTTGGCCAATTGGTCTATGTTTGGCGTTTGGCTGGTAGACATCTGCCCGATGATAGGATTTAGGCGCTCACGGTAGCAACTTACATCGCTATAGCCCAAATCATCTGCTAAGATTAAGATAATGTTGGGTGGATTTTCTACTTTTTCGTTTTGTTCTTTGCAGCTTGTAAATGCTACCAACAGTGTAAAGAATGATAAACAAAATCTCATAATAATTGGTCTAATGCAAATTTACTTGAAGCTATACTTGAAATGCTTTAATGAAACATGGACAAACTATTTCCATAAACTTTCAACTGACTTAGAAGCTTCAATTTTTGGATCATTCGTAATTAACTTTGCTCCTAAAAGCTTAGCTGTTCCTGCTATAATTCTATCGTGCAGTTCAGGAATGTCTTTAATTTGAAATGTTGATTTTAATACTTCAAAAGTCTGTGGATAAACCGTATAGTTGCTCTTTGTTGAAAGAAATCTTTCTAAGTTATCTAAAGACAATTCTATTTTCCCTTTTTCTGATAAATATCCAATTTCAGCTATCACCATGGGAGGTATGTAAATTTGTACTTCTCCTGAATGAGCTTGTTCAAAAATAGCTTTGGCTTTTAGGGGCATTTTTCTTTTTTCCAGAAAAAGTATCAAAGCCATTGTATCCAATACAAACTCTTTCATCTATTCTTTAGGGTAGGTTTCTTTATAGTTTTTAAACTCCTCTTCGAGATGGGCTGCCTCGTTTATTTCAAGAGCAGTTAGTTCATCTGTCAGCATGATAGATTCAAATTCTTGTTGAAATGTTTCGGGGTTTAATGTTTTTTGTCGGATAAAAAATATATATTCAGCAATCTCTTTGAGTCTCGATTCGGGCAGACCTTCCAAGCTGTGAAGAATGGTTTTCTGTAATTTTTTTGTTTCTTCCATAATTCTAATTTAACAAAATCTCCCAAATTTTAAAGTAATGCTTCTCTAACTTTTTAATGCCATATTTTATTTAACCGAAAGTGAACGGTAACTATAAATAATCACAGATGATAAACACACCATTGGTAAAATAAAAGAGAAGTTTACTTCGGGGATGTAGCCCAAAATCTGCAAATCCGCAAAACCATCTCCGCCCCAGTCCATTATACTGGCTTGGAGTGGCGGTAACAATGCACCACCAACAATAGACATCACCAATCCAGCCGAACCTATCTTGGCTTCATCACCCATACCATTGAGGGCAATGCCGTAAATGGTTGGGAACATGAGCGACATGCAAGCCGAAACGCCTACCAGCGTGATCAGACCAAAGTAGCCACCTACAAACACGGTACATCCAGAAAAAAGCACTGCGAATGAGGCACCGATCATCATCAGTTTGGCAGGTTGGTAATACTTGATCAAGTAAGTGAACATCCAACGGCTTGATAGGAAGATGATCATGGCAGCCATGTTGTACCAAGTGGCCGTAATTTGTTCGTCCGGCCCACGACTCACGTTCAAGTTATCTACGTATTGAAAGATGAAGGTCCAACACATTATCTGTGAACCCACGTACAAGCCTTGGGCTATTACGCCTTCATAATATCTTGAATTAGAGAAAAGTTTTTTGAAACTCTCTTTTATAGAGAGCTTGTCGTGTTCCTGTGGGGTTTTGGGCACTTTTATAAAAAAGAATGCCAACATAATCAGCGTAACCAAAACACCAAGTGCAATGTAGGGCATGCTGATAATTTCCAAATCATTTTGGCGAATGGCTACTTTTTGCGCTTCATCTAAAGCAGCGTAAGCCTCAGGAGGATAATCATCTGAACGAAGTGCATCCAAAACAATCAATTGCGCTATGAGCATGCCTAGTAAAGAACCCATAGGGTTAAATGCTTGCGAAAGATTGAGCCTTCTGGTAGCGGTTTTTGGGTCGCCCATTGCCAAGATAAAAGGATTGGCCGTAGTCTCTAAAAAAGCCAAACCAAAGGTGAGTATGTATAGTGAAGCCAAGAAAAAACCAAAGGTTTGGTATTCAGCCGCTGGATAAAACAAAAAAGCGCCGATGGCATACAAACCCAAACCTAACATAATTCCCGATTTATAGCTGTATTTCCTTATAAAGAAAGCTGCTGGCAAAGCCATGGTGCCATATCCTCCATAAAATGCCAACTGTACCAAAGCCGCTTCAAAATTGGAGAGTTCGGGCATTACTTTCTTAAAAGCTGATACCATTGGGTTGGTCAAATCATTGGCGATTCCCCACAAAAAAAACAGGGAGGTTACCATGATAAATAGTAAGAGTGGGGTCTGATACTTATTGCTCTGTCCTAGATTAGCATCGGACTTAGTTTGTGTAGTATTCATTTTCAAGGGTTTGTAATTTCGTGGATCTTATACAAGCTATAGAGTTGGTGCGTTTTCGTATCCAATTTTAAATATAAAAGAGGAAAGTGATAATAGAGTAGCTGCGGGGTATATTCTTGTGGATTTTTGTTACCAAACAGGATTTTAAAGGCAGGAAGTTATTGTAAGACCCAGCAGCCTAGATTTGAAAAGGTGAAAGTAAATCTGTATTTACAGTTTTTTTATAGATGAATTTATCAGGTGGAATAACAAAGATTACGAAGAAAGTAAGCTTTTTATTCTAACTCCAAGGGGGTACTTAGCAAAAATCCAAAATGAATAATTATAAAATTTGACCCACGGGTTTTTAGTCTTCGACTTAATTCTACTGGAAAAGCCCATGAATTTATTCATGGGCTAAGAAGATTCATTTTCAATCCTTTAACTCTTCCTTGCCATCAACATGCAAGGCAAATCTTCCCCGCTCTTTGGGGTGTACTTTTGCGGGTGATTCCCATGGCCAACCACCAAATTGCGTGCGCTGAAAATCGTACATCAACTCTTGGATTTCTTGTTGAGAGTTGGCTACAAAAGGCCCATACTGTGCTACAGGCTCGTTCATAGGTTTGCCCTGTAAAAGTAAAAAATGACTAGTCGTATTTCCATTTTTAATTTCAGTATCTAAATGCGAGTGCAATTCTATGGCATGAGATTTTGCAATGTTTTTTCCTTCTATTTCAACACCTTCTCCTGAGTAATAGAACAATGCCCTGTTCAATCCTTCATTGGCTGTGGGTAGGGTAAAAGTAGCATCGGCTTCCATTTCAATGATCCAAACCGCCAAACCATTGGCTGGATCGGCTGCCCAAGAATCAGGCGTGGGCTCCAAGGCTTTCGTATCATTATAATCGCCGGCTACTATTTTAATTTTTGTGGTTCTGTCTTGGCCATCTTTAATGGTTGCTACGGGAATGTCTTCATTCCACAACATTTTGTAATGGGGGTCTACTTTTTTACTAGCCTTAGGTAAATTCAACCAAATCTGAAAAAGTTCAAAAGGATTGCCCTCATTTTCATTTAATAAAGGAAACATTTCGGCATGTTGTACGCCCTTGCCCGCGGTCATCCATTGCACATCGCCATTGCCAAATCTGCCTGCTGCCCCAAGTGAGTCTGAGTGGTCCACCAAACCCTCAGTAACAATAGTTATCGTTTCAAAACCAGCATGTGGGTGGGCAGGAAAGCCGGGTACTTTGGTACCGTGGTACATGCTCCAACCATCCTTTCCTCCAAAGTCTTGACCTAAACTTCTACCTGCTAAAGAAGCTTTTGGGCTCATATCAGGCTTGCCTTTGGGGTATTGGTCTCTGTGATAAGCACAGAATAGAAATGGATCGCTCGTTTCCCATGGGTGGCGTAAAACGCGTACTTGTTTTATAGATGTATGCATAACTAATTAATGTTTTAACATTTAACTAGCTTCATGCCTTAAGTGTTATTGAGTTTTTTATCTGTTCTACTAACCATGCTGTAGCTAAGTTTTTTAGGATTGCTCAACTTTAAAAACTCTTTGATACAACTCAAAAAGAAAGGCTTTCGTAGCTGTTAAAAGAAGATTAATTGATTTTTTGTAAATTCATCTCAATATTAAGATTTTTTACGATGAAACTGAGACTATTTCCACTGTTCATTTTTCTTTTATTCGCAAGCACTGTACAAGCCCAGCAAACCATTAATAATCCTGACTTTGGTTTTAGTTTTGATTTGCCTGCAGGTTGGCAGGTAGCCAACTTTCAAGGTTCTTATCTCATTAATTCCAATTATCAGAAGGGATTAATCATAGTTGGAAAAGAACCAGCAAAAAGTATTGCCGAAATAAAGCAAAATATGCTGGTACCTTATAGCGAAGGAGCTACTAGCTTAAGCAGCAATGGACAAATCGAAGAGTTGGGTAACAACATCTATGGAACAAAAATAAATGGCACCTTAGATGGAACGCCTTGTGAAGCGTACATAATCGATGTTTTGGTGCCAAGTACGGCAGTAGCCAGTATTATGGTCGCTGTTGAAGAAAACAGTTATTCTGATGATTTCAAGCAAATTGCACTTAAAATTGCTCAGAGTGTGAACAATCCGTTGGGCAATCACTCGAATTCGATACAACAGCAAAGTTCTTCCACTGAGTTAAGCGGGATTGGCGATGCAGCCTCTCTCTTTGCGGGCTATGCTTTGGTATGGATGCAAGTCGGATCGGAGTACGAGCGCGCCAAAGTTCAAATGGAGTTTTGCAGCAATGGTAACTTTATAGGCTATGAAATGAGCGGCTATACCGTGGGTTCTGCTGCAGATATGGGCGAAGCTACTATGCAAGGGCAATGGAGGCTAGATAAACAAGGGCAAAACTATAAGCTGACCACCATAGATGCTCAGGGAAATAGGGGTGAAACTCTTGTGTATCCTTTTGTAGATGAATACGGCGATCAACGGTTCAGAATTGGAGGAAAGGCTTTTGGATATTACGGTGAAAGTAGAAGTTGTAATTAATGGATAGCATGCATAATCATAAGATTTGCTTTTTATTTTACTACTATACATCATCCTCATTTATAAATGAGGATGTACGAAAAGCGCATTTCCAAATGCGCTACTCAAGCATCCGCAATGCAATTGGCGCAATGCAATTGGCGCAATTGCGGACGATATAATTATTGTATGTATAGTAGTTAGGCTTTTTTATTATAAAATACAGGCATAGTTTCACAAAATAGATAGGTATTTTATTTAGTTTAAAACCAATGAATTGTTACAAAATGACCACAGACAAAAGCCTGTAGCGGTTGATCTGAAAGAAAAATCGATAACTAATTTAAAAACGACAAAATGAGATGCGCTTGGAATCACCCTCTACAAGCATTTCTCGAAAGTAATGCCATTCCCTCGGGGTTCATTCTTGTTCTTATTTATCTTCTAGTACAATATTATCACTTCAGGATTTTCTGCTACAACAATCTCGAAGGGAGGTAACTATGCTAGTTCTGTGTAAAAAATAATTTTTAGAACGCCGAAGGGATGGTATTGGATTTAGCATCTTTAAGATAGGAAGCTTAAGCACAAACCAAGGTTTAAAATTTATCTGTAAAATAACACCTAGCCCACCTGTTCACAATTTTTTATATTTAAGAAATCTAAGAGAAACCACATTAAAAACTTTAGTAAAACTCCCAAAGGGATGACATTAAAAAAATATTTCAAATATGCAGTGAATGGCTTTTTACTGCTCGCAATTCTATCTTCCTGCTCAGAAGAAAAATTTCCTCCAAAACCCAATATCATTATTCTCCAAGCCGATGATTTGGGCTATAGCGATTTAGGAATTCATGGCAATCCTTATGTAGATACCCCAAATCTAGACAAGCTAGCCAAAGAAAGCGTACAATTCAGGCAATTTTATGTAACACCTGTTTGCGCTACCACTCGTGCCGCTTTACTCACAGGGAAACACCACTTAAAAACAGGGGTTTCGCATGTACATGGAGGTAAGGATTTCTTACATCTATCAGAAAAAACCTTGGCTGATAGATTAAAAACAGCAGGCTACCAAACAGGCATGTGGGGCAAATGGCATAGCGGCAAAACCAACGGTTACTACCCTTGGCAAAGAGGTTTTGATGAGGCCTTTATGGCAGGACTCTATCAATTCACCGATAACAAAGGTTTGCTCAACGGAAAGCCTGTGCAGCACCAAGGCTGGACACCCGAAGTCTTGACCGATTATGCCATAGATTTCATCAGTAAAAACAAAGAAAAGCCTTTTTTTGCCTATGTGCCTTATCTTACTTGCCACGGTCCCTTAAAAGCAAAATCCGAACTCAAAGCAAAATATCTTGAACGCGTACCTGAAGGTTTGGCAACGCTTTATGCCATGGTAGAGTTAATGGACAGTCAAATAGGTCGTTTGTTAAGACATTTGGACGATTTAGATTTGGCTGAAAATACCATTGTAATTTTTTTGAGCGATAATGGCCCTGCCGTAAACCACCGAGATTTGACTGAAGAAGACCGTCAAATACGATATGTGAACAATTTACGAGGGCATAAGGGAAATATCTGGGAAAATGGCATAAAATCGCCGTTTTTCTTTAGGTGGAAAGGCAGCTTAGAACCAAGTATTGAAGATAAACTAGCAGATGTTACAGACATTACCCCAACGCTTTTAGAAATGGCCGGAGGCAGTTTAAATAGCTCTTTTGATGGCATAAGCCTATTCCCCTATTTGCGTGGAGAGGGAAAATCTTCTACAGAAAAAGCAATATTTTTATATGCACATAAAGCTTGGCAGCCTTCAGATAAGGCTTGGTCACCTGAAGGAGTTTACAATGAATACGAACCCATTACCCTAGAAAATAGAGATACTTTGCTTAGTTTGGAAAAGCAAGTAATCGGCATCAGAAACCAGCGATATAAGCTGCTGCTCAATGCCAGCAGGCGGGAAACCGAAGCGCCTTTTTACAGTGGCTATGCTTTGTACGACATCCTTAACGACCCAACAGAAAGTAAAAATATTTTTCTTGAAAGATCAGATATAGCCGAGGGGCTTATCCAAAAATTAAAGTTGAAGTATCAAGAGAATTTTGCTTATGAAAATGCTTTTGCTGTACCAAAATTCTTGATAGAAAGTAATAAAGGCGCTCAAAAGGTGTTGGCTTATGCTCCTAAAAAAATTGTGGGTGATCCTGTAAACGCATTCAATTATTTGGGGACTTGGAGAAAAGCTGGAAACGCTGCAGCATATAAAATTGATGTGGCC
>CAKZMZ010000601.1 GCA_937129345.1 uncultured Thalassovita sp.
TTTTACCAGCTTCTATTTTTAGGTCGAGATTTTTTACCACCGGTTCCATGCCGTCGTAAGAGAAAGAAACATCTTTAAAAGTAAGACTGCCAGTAACCCGACCAATGTCCTTCGCCCCTTCACTATCTTGAATCTTGGCTGGCGTATCCATTAATGTAAATACCCTTCTAGCACTGGCCTTGGCCCTTTCAAACTCATCAAAAATAATCCCCAAACGGGTAACAGGCCAAAGCAATCTTTGTATCATTAAAGAATACAGTGCTATGTCTCCCACGCTCACTCGATCCATATCGTTAATGATGTACCAAGCTCCCATAAAAATACCTCCTATTAAACCAAAGGCAATGAGCATCCTTATAATAGGCGTGTACAAAGAATTGTATTTAATGGCCGAATAATTGGCGTCTCTATATTCTAGAGAAGTTTCTTCAACACGTGCTTCCTCAAATTTTTCTGCAGTAAAACTTTTGATTACAGAAATACCAGAAATGTTGTTTTCCAATCGGCTGCTCAATTCGCCTACTGCTTCTCTTATGCGTCTATATCGAGGAGAAATAATGCGCTGATAAATAAAGCTGCCCCACACTATAAATGGAATCGGCGCTATACCGATTATGGCCATCCAAACATCCACACCAAATAAGGCCAAGCCAGAAAATAGGAAAAGCGTGATCAATTGCAGTATTTGGTTGAGATTATCATTGAGAAAGCGCTCTAATTGATTGATGTCATCATTGAGCATGGCAATGAGGTTGCCCGTTCTATTAGATTCAAAATAGGCTATTTCACGAGATTGCATTTTTTTGTAAGCATCCATCCGTAGGTCGTGTTGCACGTGTTGAGCCAATCTTAAGAAGCCGTTCTTCAACATCCATTCTGTAAGACTTTCAAAAAGGAATACAATCAGGAAAATCAGCATGATCCAAACTACTTGATCGTAAAGGTCCGCGCCAACGAGTTCTATTAACCAAGAAGGGGTTGCATCGTTAAGGGTATCGACTGCCCAGCCTACCATAATAGGTGGCATTAAATCTAGCATTTTATGTATTATGCTAGATAAGGAAGCAAAAATCAAGATGCCCTTATAATTGCCAAGATAAAGAAAAAGCCTTCGCATGGGCCTGAGCACCACATCTCGGGATGATTGCATGTAGCCGAATAAAGCGTAAGTTAAAATCGTACCCCCTGACCTTCAGGAATCGGTGAAATTAATAGGGATAAATCAAACAAGAAAATTTTAAAATAAATGCAAAGCTTTATCTGAATGAGTTTTCGGGCCGTTGCTGCCCTCACAGCACTTTTTCAAAAATCAATTGCTCAGTAATCTCTTACTTATAGAAATTCCTTTCCCTTCTACTTTGATCAACAACAAACCTTTTGCATGCAGCTGTTCTACATCAATCTTGTTTTGGTTGATCCTATGCATCTTATCAATTAAGAGTTGGCCACTTGCACTAAAAACACGCAGCTTTATTTCTCTACCTTCTAACACTTTTGGGAAAACCATGGCAAAACCAGCCCGCGTAGGATTGGGAAAAAGTTCTACAGAAACCTCTATCTCTTTATCTTCTAATCCTACCTTGGGCAATAGCTTAGTAAAGTCGGGCACCCCATAACCTACTTGGTTGTCTGCCGACTCGCTCTGCGATGCAATTAATTTAATGGTGTTGATCAACTCCATATTGGTAAAATCAGGATTAGCTTGCCAAATACCTGCCGCCAAACCTGAAATAAGAGGTGTGGAAAATGAAGTACCGTTAGAGTAAGTTATGCCTCCGCCAGAACTACTCACTGCTACAGAAGTGCCCCTTGCTACTACGTCAGGTTTGATGCGCCCATCAGTCGTAGGCCCTATTGATGAAAAACCCGCGTAATTTTGCATAGCAGTAACCGCTCCTACGGTCAAAATCGAGTCGGCGTCTGCGGGCGGGGTAAGGGTACCCCAAGAACTATTGCCCTCATTACCTGCGCTATTTACTACTAACATGCCTGTAGAAGCAGCCAAATCTGCCGCTATGGTAATCAGTGCGCTTTCTCCATCTAGATCTGCTTGGTTGTAATTGTCCACCGCATCATCAAAAATGTTATAACCCAAAGAAGAGTTAATAATGTCTACACCTAGGCTATCTGCGTATTCTGCTGCAAGCAACCAATAAAATTCTTCTAACCTACTCTCATTGGCTACTTCTTCACTTCGCAGTAAAACGTAGGACGCCTCAAAAGCGGCGCCCACTAAATTATTGGGCAAATTAGCCGCTATAACTGAAAGTACCTTAGTGCCGTGGTCGTGGTCATCAAATACATTCTCTTCTCGCTCTACAAAATCATAAGTATTTACAATACGATTATGAGCGCGAAGCGAATCAAATGCTGAAATATCATCTACATTTCTAAAACCCGCATCAAAAACTGCTATCATCATACCTTTGCCTGTAAAACCTGCGGCATGCATCGCGGGCACTCCTAACATACTCAGTTGCTCAAATGTATAGCCGTAATCAATTGTATCGCTTTGGGTCGATTTTGACGCTTGTACAGTTTCCGTGTAAGTAAGGACTTCAGCTAGAGACAAGACCCCAAAATTGAAATTGTGCTTTTTTATAAAAGAAAAACCGTTAAGCTTATCGAGTTCTTGCTCGGTGTCAAATTCAAGCAGAGCACCATTGAGCCATTTTGTAGTGTAAAGCACTTCTATGCCCTCTGCCTCAATAGAATCTAAATACACTTGGCTAACGGGCAAATCTTTTTCTGTAATAGCAATACCTTGTTTTTGTCTTCTAGTAAGGGCCCTTTCAGAAAGGTATGCTTCAGGGGTAGAAGTAGAAAACGTGGTACCTACCTTATCTTTAAAAAGAACGACATACCTGTAAGACTGGGCGTTAATTTTTTCTAAGGCAAAAGCAGTAAAAAATATTAAAACCACAAAACCTCTCAGAAATAAAGATAAATTCATGCTGTGGAGCTTGATTGAAAATACGGTTGAATGCTAAACAATAGCCTTACTCGAACTCTTAAATAGTTGTAATAGAATAAAGCATACTTTTAAAAAGTAATCTTTTTATAATTCGATTTAAAGTGAAATATTGATAAATAAACAACTAGTTATGGAAGAAAAGTTTAAAGAAAAAAATATATTAATTGTAGGTGCCAGTTCAGGTATAGGACACAATTTGGCAAAACACCTACTTAGCGAAGGAGCTAATTTAATCACAGCATCAAGAAAGAAACCCGAAGACATAGATGCCCCCCACATAGAACTCGACGTTTTGGATTTTGACGCAAAAGAGTTACAAAACCAATTGCCCGATGCCCTACACGGTTTGGCTTATTGTCCGGGTAGCATCAACTTAAAGCCTTTTACCAGATTGGATGAAAATGATTTCTTAAATGATTTTAAAATAAATGCATTGGGTGCGGCCAAAATAGCGCAAGCTTGTATGATTCCACTAAAGAAAGCGAAGGGCGCCGGTATTATTTTCTTCAGTACGGTAGCTGTACAAACAGGTATGGGATTCCACGCGAGTATTGCTAGTGCAAAAGGTGCTGTTGAGGGTTTAACAAGGTCTTTAGCAGCTGAATTAGTTAACAGCAAAATTAGGGTAAACGCTATAGCACCATCCCTTACCGACACACCATTAGCAGCCAACTTACTCTCAAGCGATGAGAAGAGAGAAGCCTCAGCAAAAAGACACCCACTGGGTACAGTAGGCCAACCTCAAGACATGGCAAAAGCAGCCAGTTATTTGCTATCTGAAGACAGTAGCTGGATTACAGGACAAGTATTGAAAATTGATGGAGGTCTTTCCTCTCTAAGAAATCTATAATTAATATGGATAAAGTTTCTATTTTTTGGCACAGAAGAGATATAAGGCTAGCCGATAACGCTGGCCTTTATCATGCTTTAAAAGGCGATTACCCTGTGTTGCCTGTTTTCATTTTTGATAAGGATATATTGGATAAGCTTGAAGAAAAAGCAGATGCCCGAGTAGAGTTTATCCATCACTATATTAAAAAGCTAGATGAAAAATTGCAAGAACAGGACAGCGCACTTTTGGTAAAGTATGGAAAACCCAATAAAATTTGGAAGGAAATCTTGGATAAGTACGATGTGCAAGCAGTATATACCAACAGAGATTACGAACCTTATGCCAAGGAAAGGGATGAGGAAATTGGCAATATGCTAGAAAAGAAAAACATCCCTTTTAAAACTTTTAAAGATCAGTGTATTTTTGAGAAAGATGAGGTCTTAAAGAATGATGGCGGGCCATACACAGTATTTACACCTTACAGCAGAAAATGGTACGAAAAATTAAATAGCGAGCCCAATAATTATTTCTTTAAGTCATACCCCACTGAAAAATATTTCGAGAACTTTTATGTGACCAAGCCTTTTTCAATGCCCAGCTTAAAGGATATGGGGTTTGAGAAAACAGAGGTAGAATTCCCCGACAGAAAGCTCGAAAAGGATATCTTAAAAAATTACGCAGACAAAAGAAACATACCTGCTGTAGAAGGCACTTCTAGGTTAAGTGTTCATTTAAGATTTGGTACAGTAAGTATTAGGCATTTAGCTCAGCGCGGTTTCAAGCATAGCAAAAAGTGGCTCAATGAGTTGATTTGGCGAGATTTCTACATGATGATTTTGCACCATTTCCCACATGTTAAAGAGGAGAACTTTAGAAGCAAATACAACCAAGTAAAATGGCGTAACAATGAAGAAGAATTTAAAGCTTGGTGTGAAGGCAAGACAGGTTATCCTATTGTAGATGCAGGTATGCGCGAATTGAACACCACCGGATACATGCACAATAGAGTGAGGATGATAACTGCCAGTTTCTTAACAAAACATCTCTTAATAGATTGGCGATGGGGAGAAGCCTACTTCGCTAAAAAACTGCTCGACTATGAACTGTCCTCTAACAATGGTGGCTGGCAATGGGCAGCAGGTACAGGCACAGATGCACAACCCTATTTTAGGATATTTAACCCATATTCCCAAACCGATAAATTTGATAAGGATAAAAAATACATAAAAAAATGGGTGCCTGAGTATGGAACAGATAAATATCCTGAACCCATTGTAGAGCACAAAGAAGCAAGAGAAAGGGCACTAGATACCTACAAAAAAGCGCTCGGTAAAGACTAAAAAAGTCTAATAAAAAACCGAGGCTCGACTGGTCCGACCAGCAAGGCCTCGGTTTTTAAGTGCTATCCTATTTTTTTGGCAATAGAAAATTTATTTATTAGCAAATGTTAGTGTCAGTATAAAAATCGAAGGAATTCAATTATCCGACTTCTTACAAACCCAAGTAAAAGTGCCAAGAAGAAATGTAATTACTATTCGTCTCTTCTATTTTTCCTAATTACTTTCTATGCATTAGTGGAAAATCTGGCAGTTGTTTTGTTTTTATAAAAACTGATTGGATGTATTATTTTTCTGATTTTTTTATCTTAAAACTTTCCGAACAAACAACCATGAGAATTTCACTGAAAAGTACACTCGCCAGACTCGCAGCAGCCATCTTATTTGCTTGCAGCCTCATACTCTTGAGCGAAAAATTGATTGTACACTTGTTAAGCAATGGATAGATTTTCAACAATTTGTGGCAAATTGCTACAAATCGTGCATCACTAATCGTGCATCACTTACCGTATGTCAAGAGGCATAAAAAGATTTTAGGAGATTGAATAGGACCACAAGTTCTACTGCCTGTTCTTTTGTCCTAGTCAAATGCAAAACATTGTTTGTTTTGAATATCAACTCTTTGCCGTTCCAAGCCTCAAACACCTTTTCTTTATTATTAGAAACAAAGTATATAAAATGATCACCTTCTTTTGAAGATTGATAACCTACTTCTGCATTTTTTAAATCTATCTTAACTCCGTTGATCAATAAAACACCATTGTCGTTCACTTCCACATCGCCCACCAAATGTTGGAAATAATAAGATTTTAGGTTGATTGACGTAATCACTTCCTGCTTCTCCATATTCTGCCCGAATAAGTTAGACAAACCGAAGAGAAAAAATACAATAGCTGCAATACTTATTTTTTTCATTTGTTGCTTAGTTAAATTTTAATAAATCTATGTGAGCTTACAGAAGTAAGTTTTCGTATTAAATAACAGAAAAAAAATCTGTTACATGCCCATATTAAGTTTTGTTAGGCAATAGAGAATACCCTTTTTTAAGGTTTTTTGTAGTATATCCCTATTTCTTGATTTGTATAAACAGCAGCACAAAAGGCTTTTTTCGAACAAAAAATTGATACAATGCCTTTGTGTTATTAATATATTACTGCTACATTTAGAAGAAACAATGCCTATCTGCATTGCGGCTTATCTCAACCAAAGCACAGCTATAGTAAGTCAAAATTGATAATGACAGGAGGTAACTAATGATGGAAGATATTATACAAATAGGATTCGTTGGGCAAAAAAGAGAAAATTACTTGCCCCATATTTCTGCCGAAAAGGCTTTATTTGAAGCCTTTGATGCATTGGAGGTAAAATACCAAGCTCATTGGATCTCTCCTGAAAATATTGAAAACTTTGCTAAAATAGATAAAATCAATGCTTTTTGGATGCTATCTGATCCAGATAACTTCAGCGAAGAGGCCATTTCTTTTGTTAAGTACATAAGAGAAAATGACATTCCCTTTTTGGCTACGGGCACTGCTTTTAAAACTTATATTAAGGATATTGTAAAAAATCTTGTAGAAAAAGAACCTGACAATACGTATTTCGAATTCTACGATGATATTACAGATTATCAAAACGTTTCTGTAAAGATAGTACCCGGAACATTGGCCGAAAGATGCTATCTCAAAGACTCTACTTTTAACCAAACCAATTGCGATTTTGGCTTAAACTCAGACAAAGCCGATGATTTAGCCGCGGCTGGTTTGGTAATTTCTGGAAAAGATGAAAATGGCGCGGTTAAGGTTGTAGAATTACCTACAAACCATTTTCACTTAGCAACCTTGTATTTGCCACAGCTTAACTCAGAAAGTAAAATACCCAGCAAATTGGTCACTTCTTTTATTAAATCGGGTATACTTAACTTTTTAAGCAAGAACAGCATCTTAACCAAATCTTAATTAAGCTATACTAAAAATAATTATCTAGGCGAGCATCAAATAAATTGAGCTTGCCTTTTTTAACAAGCTTCTTTTGCGATTCTCTATGTACCTTATTTCTTTGCAGCAGAATTAAAGCTACAACAAGTGAAAAACAAAAAAATAGCCGCTAAGAATAAGGACATTATAGTAATCGGTAATTTATCAGACAGCTACTTTGCAATAGATATTGCCGATTTTCTTCAACAGAAAACCGACTTTTCTGATTTAATTATGCTCAAAACCTTTGCAAATACAGAGTTTTGCCCAAGGTTTACCGTGCATGACGAAGACGACTACTCTAACATTGGCCAAACACTTTCGGGTAAAACGGTTATAATCGTTTCAATCCACAGAGGGCATACTTCTAGAAACGAACTGGCCATGCGCAATTTTATAATAGCCCGTGCAGCAAAGGACAACGATGCAAAAGAAGTAATTTTAGTGGAACCCGAACTCTTTTATTCGGCCCAAGACCGCGGCCCAAAACGCGAACACGGCAAAACCCATTTTGAACGTGAACTGGCCGATTTGCATAAATTTAACGGGCAGCCTTTTACAGCCAGGTTATATGCAACATTGCTAAAAGCTTCCGGTGTAGATAGTGTGGTAACGGTTCATAACCACAGTGTTTCAACACAATATGAGTATACTGAAATATTTGGTAAAGGTAACTTTGTAAACCTCTTCCCCGATTCGCTTTTCAATTATTACATCCACAACTCTAATATAGTTGACCCCAAAAACACAGTATTGATTGCCCCTGACAAAGGAGCGGTTGAGTTTGTTTCAAGTGTAGCCAAAGCCAACAGCACCAATTTGCCCATTGTGATTATGGATAAGATAAGAACAGGCGAAAGAAAAGTGCATATGACAGTTGCCCAGCACTCGCAATATCCGCTTTCTTTTATTAAAGATCGCGATGTAGTGGTGCTAGACGACATGGTGCGTACAGGGGGTACTATTGTGGCCTGCTGCAAGGTTTTGAGAGAATACAATCCTAGAAAAGTTA
>CAKZMZ010000602.1 GCA_937129345.1 uncultured Thalassovita sp.
CTATTATGCGTACACAACTATTCTCATTACCGCAATTACTTTCTGTGTTAAGATTCAAATTATAAATACCAGGCTCAGTAAATGTAATGGTTTCCACAGGGTTGCCAGAGGTAGCATTGCCATTAGAGAAGCTAACGCCTTCTGCAGGAGGGATGCTCCAAGTCTCGGTAAGTCCCCCACCAGTTGAAATACTACGGATGGGGATTGTTAGTGGTACGCATGGATCTAATGGGATAAAAGTGTTATCAGCACAGTCATCAATAGTCACTACATTGCCTGCGTTGCCTATTTCAAAAATGGGCTTAGGAGGGCCATTTACTTGTATTTCTTGGGTGAATTCAAATTCTCCACAATCTTGTACTGCACGCATGGTAACAGTATAAGCACCTTGTGCGCCATAAGTATGGTTGAGAGGATCTTTACTTGTGGTTTCCACTATGGGTGAGCCATCGCCAAAATCCCAAAAATAAGTAGCCTCAGAAGAACATTGGAAATCGAAGCCATCTATAGAATTGTTTAGAAAAGGAATAGGCTCATTTACGCAGCCATCCTCAGGATCAAAAGCGAAAGAGGGTACAGGAGGCTTACCTGTTATTACGGGGAAAATAGTTACCGTTTTTGGGAATTGAGGACTACATTCTGAAGTTGCAGTTAATGTAAATGTATAGGCTTGTTCTTCAGTTTCACAGGAAATCGTATTATAGGTATGATTAATGGTGGTAGTTCCTGATGGGTCTAATTCGTTATGGTTGAGCGTAATTACTTGGCCATCTCCAAAATCCACTTCATAAACGGTGGTGGGCTCATTGTCAATATAATCACTTATTATGTAACCGAAGTCTACTGCATTGCAAGACTGTTCATTTCCTTCTGTTTGAGCTGTTACAGATGGTATGCAATTTTGGCCATAAGTATTTATAGACAGTAATGAGGCTCCTAGTATCAGTAGCCTGATAATATAGTTTTCAGTTTGACGGACCATTAATTGTTGGTAATAAAAAGATGATTTATCTTCTATCTATGCTAGTTGAAAGGATTCAGAAACAGCAGACTTTAAAACTAATAAATAAATCCTAATTTTGAGCTTCAAATAACTAGTTATCATTAAAAACCCATCCATAGACCGACATTTCACGCAAAGTTAACTTGGTTTCAGTTTTTTTGTATGATGTCTAAACTAAAATTGATGAAAGACAATATAGAAATTTTATACGAGGACAATCATTTGATCGCAGTAAATAAGCCCAGTGGAATTTTAGTACAAGGCGACAAAACCGGAGATGAGCCACTTTCAGAAATTGTGCGTGAGTACATTAGGTTCAAATACAAAAAACCGGGCAATGTTTTTTGTGGTGTTATCCATAGGATAGACCGCCCCGTGAGCGGTGCAGTATTGTTGGCAAGAACCTCTAAAGGCTTAGAAAGAATGGCTAAGCTATTCCAAGAAAAAAAGATAAAGAAAACTTATTATGCCCTTGTAGAGAGACGGCCTGAACTAGAAGAAGGTAGGTTGGTACATTGGTTGGTAAAAGACAGCAACAAAAACTTTACCCATGCTCATGAGCAGCAAGTAAAAGGCAGTAAACTTTCAGATTTAGGTTATAAACTTAAAGGTAAAGTAAGCGGGTATTATCTTTTGGAAGTAAAGCCAGGTTCAGGGAGGTCGCATCAAATAAGAGCACAACTAGCAAAAATGGGCTGCCCAATAAAAGGCGATGTAAAGTATGGCTCGAAACATAAAAACAAAGGTGGCTTTATCCATTTACATGCTTACCAGTTAGAATTTGAACATCCCATAAAAAAAGAGCCTGTTAGGATTACTGCAGGCTTTCCTAAAGACCAAGTATGGCAGTTAGTATCCCATCTTGCCTAGCCCTAGAATTAATTAATGATGAAAAAGCAGTAAATACTTTTAAAAAAGATTGTCCTGTTTAAATTTGTTGCATGGACAAGAAAGTATTATTAATGATTTTAGATGGGTGGGGTATAGCCAAAGACCCTGAAGTATCTGCAGTAGATAAAGCCGATACCCCATTTGTAGATAGCCTTTACACAAAATATGCACACTCTACTTTGGAGGCTTGTGGCAAAGCTGTAGGGTTGCCCGATGGACAAATGGGTAATTCTGAAGTAGGGCACATGAATATTGGTGCGGGTAGGATTGTCTACCAAATGTTAGAACGTATTAATATTGCCGTACAAGATGGTTCTTTGGCTAAGAACGAAACCTTGCAAAAAGCATTTAAATATGCACAAGAAGATGCAAGAAAAGTACATTTTATTGGCTTGGTTTCTGATGGCGGGGTGCACTCCCACATTAAGCATGCAAAAGGCTTACTTTCTGCTGCCAGCGATTTTGGTTTAGAAGAAGTGTATGTGCACGCTTTTACCGATGGGAGAGATTGTGCACCAGATAGTGGTTTAGGTTTCATCCAAGACTTGTCTGACCACATGTCCAAAACTACTGGGAAAATAGCCACAGTAACTGGCAGGTACTATGCCATGGACCGAGACAAGCGCTGGGAAAGGGTTAAATTGGCCTATGATGCCATGGTAAAAGGTGAGGGCAAGCAAGTAGTAAACTTTAGCGATGGTATTCAAGAGTCTTATGACGAAGGCGTAACCGATGAATTTATTAAGCCTTTGGTGGGGGTAGATGATTTGGGTGATCCAATCGCTACTATTAAAGAAGACGATGTAGTGATTTGCTTCAACTTTAGAACCGATAGAGGCAGGCAAATTACTGAAGCACTTACCCAAAAAGATTTTCCTGAGCAAGATATGAAAGCGATGGATTTGTACTACATCACCATGACAGAGTACGATCAAACCTTTAAAGATGTCTCTATCCTTTTTGAAAATAAAAATATAGAAAACACGCTGGGTGAAGTACTAGAAGCAGCTGGTAAAAAGCAAATCAGGATTGCTGAAACTGAAAAATACCCACACGTTACTTTTTTCTTTTCGGGTGGTAAAGAAGAACCTTTTAAAGGAGAGGAGAGAATCATGTGTCCCTCGCCGAAGGTAGCTACTTATGATTTACAGCCTGAAATGAGTGCAGGCGATATCCGCGATAAAATCATTCCTGAGTTAAAGAAACAAGAAGTGGATTTTGTTTGCCTAAACTTTGCCAATCCTGATATGGTAGGGCATACAGGCGTTTTTGAAGCAGCGGTAAAAGCCTGCGAAACGGTTGATCAATGTTCACAAGCGGTAATTGAGGCAGCTTTAGAAAATGGCTATAGCACTATTGTAATTGCCGATCATGGCAACTCAGACATTATGCGCAACCCCGATGGTTCTGCCCATACTGCCCATACACTTAACTTAGTGCCTTGTATTTTGGTAGACCAAGACTACAAAGGCAAGTTAAAAAACGGGAGGTTAGGAAATATCGCACCTACAGTTCTCGAATTGTTGGGGGTTGAGCAGCCTGAAGAGATGACCGAAGGGAGTTTGTTGGATCATTAATAAGAAACGCTACAATTAAACAGAAAGCGCCAAATCTCAAATGACTTGGCGCTTTTTTATTACTCTTTCCTCAAAATTGCTCTCTGATAGACCGAGATGGGGTAAGATTTTACCTGTGGTACTTCCCCTTCACCACCTGTAATATTCACAGTATCGCTTCGGCTAAAGATTACCTCAAATAGCATTTCATTACCTAGTAGTTTATTGCTTACTAAAATGAGGTTTCCGGCTACATCATACCTACTTAAAAAAGTATTGCCAAATAGTTGCTGATCTAATA
>CAKZMZ010000603.1 GCA_937129345.1 uncultured Thalassovita sp.
TGTGCAGAATATGACGCGGCTTTGGTAAATCCGGACTGCACCTTATTGCTACAGCCTGAGTGGGATAAGGAAAAAGAAATGCTTCCTCTGATTACTGATTATATAAAGCAGCATCCACAGTGGAAAATATCTTTGCAGACACATAAATACATGGATATTCCCTAAGGCAATCCTTTTTTCACGATATTAGTATAGCCTCAGATACTTACTGAGGCTTTTTTAGTACCATACAGTATAATTTTATCCCAAACTATCAAACAAGTTCAAAACTCCATTTTTAAATCTTTTAATTGCTGCTTAGATTAGAATTTGTAACAAGATCCGTATGGAAGTTAAAACAGAAAAGCAGCTGCACTTAAACAATTCTTTTTTTGATCGCTACCAAGAGTATGTGGGAGAGTTTGTTTATGGAGGTATAGATGGGTGCGTAACTACTTTTGCTGTAGTTGCCGGGGCAGCAGGTGCCAACTTAGATGCTTCTATTGTCATAATTTTGGGTATGGCTAACCTTATAGCTGATGGTTTCTCGATGTCTGTGGGCAGTTATCTCTCCAATAAATCGGAAAAAGATAACTACGAGAAACACAAAAAAATAGAATACTGGGAGGTGGAAAATATGCCGGAGACCGAAAAAGAAGAAATTAGAGACATCTACAGGCAAAAGGGTTTTGAAGGCGAGCTTTTAGAAGAGATTGTTAAGGTAATTACCTCAAAAAAAGACCGCTGGGTAGATGTAATGATGAAAGATGAGCTAGAAATGATCCCTGTATCAAAACCGCCTGTGGCAATGGCTTTGGTAACTTTCATCTCATTTAACATGGTGGGATTTATACCGCTTTCTATATATTTAGGCGATTATCTATTTGGCCTACAGTTTGAAAATCTATTTTTAACGTCTTGCGTGCTCACTACTTTTGCTTTTGCGATCATAGGTTGGTTAAAGGCACATGTAACGCATACCAATATTTTTAAGGCAATAGTAGAAACCCTTTTATTAGGTGGTTTGGCGGCCTTTTTAGCCTATTTTGTTGGCGATGTATTAGAAAAAATGATAATGGTTTAACAAGTTGTATATTTAATAAAAATTACTATTAGAATAAAAAAGAAATTAGATGAAGCATTCTGCTATGAAGGTGGCGCTTTTTATTCCGTGTTACGTTGATCAGTTTTATCCGCAGGTAGGTATTGCTACCTTAGAGTTACTAGAAAAACAAGGTGTAGAGGTTCATTTTCCTACTGACCAAACTTGCTGTGGCCAACCCATGGCCAACTCGGGTTGCGAAGATCAAGGCCAAGAAACTGCAAAGCTTTTTGTAGAGAACTTTAAAGATTATGATTATATAGTAGGCCCAACGGGTAGTTGTGTGCTTCATGTGAGAGAGCATTTCAACAAAATACCACAAACGGAAGCCGTAAAAAAAGTAAGGGCAAAGACTTATGAGTTGTGTGAATTTCTCACAGATGTTTTAAAGGTACATTCTTTTGATGTATCTTTTCCATACAAGGTAGGTCTACACTTGAGCTGCCATGGGCAAAGAGGCATGCGTATGGCGCAATCGTCTGAGTTGGTAGGACAGGATTTTTCTAAAATGCGCTCTTTACTGGCGATGGTTAAGGACATTCAACTGATCGATTTAGATCGCAAAGATGAATGCTGTGGTTTTGGAGGTACTTTCGCAGTAGCTGAAGAAGCGGTATCAGTGAAAATGGGAAAGGACAGGATCGCCGATCACAAAAAAAATGGTGCTCAAGTTTTAACAGGTGGCGATATGTCTTGCCTTATGCATATGGAAGGCATCATCAAAAGAAAAAAAGAAGATGTAAAAGTGATGCACATAGCAGAAATCCTTAACGGAAAAACGGTTTGAAGAAAAAAGGGCATAAACTATAGGCTTTGTGATAGTGCGAGGCAAACAATCAAATTTTAATGTAAATTATAACTGAAACCATGAATCACCCTACTGCAGCAGCCATATTCAATAAAGATGAACTGCGTACAGAGTGGCACGACAAAGCACTTTGGTATGTAAGAAATAAAAGAGACCTTTCTGCCAAGTCTGTTCCCGAGTGGGAGGAACTCAGAAATTTGGCAGAAGCCATAAAGGCCAATGTACTTTCTAATCTAGATAACTATCTGATTGAGTTTGAAGAGAATGCCCAAAGAAATGGTATTAAGGTACATTGGGCAAAAGATGCTGCCGAGCACAATAAAATCGTACATGGCATTCTAGAAAAAAAATCGGTTAAAAAGCTTGTGAAGAGTAAGTCTATGCTTACTGAAGAATGCCATTTAAATGGGTATTTAGAAGAGCAAGGTATTGAGGTAGTAGACACAGATCTAGGAGAGCGCATTGTGCAATTGGCCAAAGAGCCGCCTAGTCATATAGTTATGCCGGCTATTCACAAAAAGAAAGAAGACATAGGAACGCTTTTTCATGAAAAACTTGGTACAGAACAAGGCGCAAGCGATCCGCAGTATTTGACCGAGGCTGCTAGACAACATTTACGAGTCAATTTCCTTTCGGCAGATGCTTCTTTAAGCGGGGTCAATTTTGCGATTGCAGAAACAGGTGGTATTGTAGTATGTACCAATGAGGGCAATGCAGATTTGGGCATCAACTTAGCACCTGTACACATTGCTTCTATGGGCATAGAAAAAATAATCCCTAAAGCAGAACACCTTGGTGTATTTTTAAGGTTATTGGCAAGAAGTGCGACAGGGCAACCTATTACTAGTTTTTCTTCGCATTTTCATGGGCCAAAGCCTGGTAGTGAAATGCACATCGTAATTGTAGACAACGGCAGGACAGAGCAATTGGGCAGAGAAGATTTTAGAAAGTCCTTGAACTGCATTCGCTGTGGGGCCTGTATGAATACCTGCCCCGTGTACCGACGCAGTGGAGGGCACAGTTATGGATATACTGTGCCCGGGCCTATAGGTTCTATCCTTTCTCCCGGTAAAGATCTAAAAAAATACAGTACCTTGCCTTTTGCTTCTACGCTTTGTGGTTCTTGTAGCGATGTTTGCCCTGTAAAGATTGACATACACACGCAGCTTTATAAGTGGCGGCAAATCATTGCCAAAGAGCACCAATTACCATGGTCTAAAAGGCAAGCAATGAAAATAGCGGGTTATATGTTTGCGCATCCAAAACTGTATAGGTTTGCTGGTAAAGCAGGTAGGGCCATGCTTAGGATGATGCCTAGAACGCTAGTTTACGGGCCTTGGAATGCTTGGGGAAAGCAACGCGATTTGCCAGAACCGCCTAAAGAAAGCTTTAGAGATTGGTACATCAAAAATCGGAAAAAATAATTACTATGCATGTAAGCAATTTCGAGAGATTCTTTTGAGATCAATCAGTTAACCAACTTAATTTCTGTAAAAAATGAGCAGTAGAAAAGCAATATTAAAAGCAATTAAAAAAAATAAGCCAGAATTAAGCCCGCTGCCAGAAATGCAAACCTTTCGCAATGATACTGTGGACAAGTTGGCTTATCTTAAAGAGGTATTTAAGATCATTGGTGGGGTGGTAGAAGAAATTACAGATACAGAAGCTTTGCCCGAAGCCATAAAAAAGGCATATCCTGATAAAGAAAATATTTGTTCCAATATACCGGGTTTCCCTCTTACTACTGTTGACCTAAGTGCAATAGAAGATCCACATGATTTAAAAGATGTTGATTTAGTGGTTTTTAATGGAAAGTTTGTAGTAGCTGAAAACGGGGCTGTTTGGTTAAGCGAAAGAGAATTGATCCACAGGGCTGCAGGTTTTATTACCCAACACATGGCACTTATAGTAAACCGAAACGATATGGTTTGGAACATGCATGAGGCTTATCAGAAAATGCAGTTAGACAGACCGGGCTATGGGGTTTTTGTTTCAGGTCCTTCAAAAACCGCAGATATAGAACAGTCTTTGGTTATAGGAGCCCACGGCGCGAGGAGCATGACTTTGTATTTGGTTGGGTAAAAATTGAAGAGGTATTTTACTGCTGTCTCTTTGAGTGGCTTTAAGAAATCTCTATTTTCTCAACAGGTTTGCCAACCAGTGGCATTTCTATGTAAAAAGCCGTGCCTTTACCCACTTCAGATTCAAACCAAATATTCCCTCCCGAGTGTTCTATGCCTCTTTTGGCAATGGCCAAGCCTATACCAGAGCCCGTAGATTTTGTGCTAAAATTAGGAATGAATATCTTGTTTTGGATGTGTTCGGGGATTCCAGCACCATTGTCTTGAAATTCTATCAAAATCCTATTTGGCGAGGTGTTTATTAGCCTAATTTTTATAATGGGCGTTTCGTCAGCAGGTACAGCTTGTATGCCATTTAAGATCAAGTTGGTGAAAATACGACCCATAAGTTTTGAGTCGCCATTTACAAAAAATTCCCCTTCGGGTATTTTACTGATGACCTGAGACTTTGTAGTGTTGGCATGCAAGGCAATAGTCTGTTTCAGCACCGCCGAAATTTCAAAGAGTTCTTCTTGTGGAAGCGGCATTTTAGCAAAAGAAGAAAAGGAAGTGGTGATGTCGTTGAGCGTTTCCATTTGATCGAGCAGCATCTTAATTACTCGCTTGGCTCTTTCGTCATTGCCATTTAAAACCCTATCTAATTGTTGTAGGGAAAGTTTCATGGGAGTGAGCGGATTTTTTATTTCGTGTGCCACTTGCTTGGCCATTTCTCGCCATGCTGTTTCCTTCTCACTTCTGGCCAAAGCTGCCCGACTTTCTTCTAATTTTTGTATCATCTTGTTGTACTCGCCTACGAGCAAACCGATTTCATCATCTGAGTGATAATCCAATGGATCGTTTAAGCCTGTTAAGCTTACTTTTTTGATTTTTTGTGTAATCAAAACCAAAGGTCTGGTCAGCGATTTTACAGAGAAAAAGGAGAGCAAGAAAAGTACGATAAAAATGGAGGTAAACACCTGCATAATGTTGGAGATGACCTCTATGATCTGCTGTTCTAGTTTGTCTTTAGAACCAAAGAATGGCACACTTACTATGCCGAGCGTTTCACCGGTTTCAGGCGATTTAATACCCACATAAGCGGAGTTGAAATTAAATTCACCTACTTTTTCTTCTAACATCATCTTAGCTTGATTCTTTTCTATTATGTTGGCATAGGCCCTAGGATTTACCAAGTTAGCCAAAAGATGATTGTCAAAAATATAGCCTTGAGATGGCGCCAACAACCTACCCGAACGATCATAAAGGTTAATGTCAGATTGGGTGAGCTTGGCTATTTCAATCAGCCTATCTTTAAGCACGTCTTTGTCAATAATACCGCGATTAAACTCCATTATGTCTTCTACGATGTTGGCGCTTACCGTTTGTGCTTTTTCTATATAGAAACTTTCTGTTTCACTTTGGTTTCCGCTACTTAAAATACTGATAATGATGGCACTTACAATAATCAGAGGCAAGAAGAAAGCAAAGTTGAGGTATAGCTGAATACGCGTAGAAAAATTTAAGCTGATGGCATCGTTTTTATCGGGTTCGTAGCTCAGGTACAAAATGAGAAACATCATGATGAAAACGAGCACCAAGAAAAGGAATGAAAAGTTAGAAAGTATGTTCTTGGTTGGATACTTTTCTGAGGAGATTACAATGTTTTTGTTTTTTTCGCCGGGAACCCTAAAGTGCTTGTGGTCTTCGGTTTCCAACTCTTTTTTCATGTAGCCTTTTTCATGCCTAAAAAGCGTTAAGAATTTATTGTCGTAATTGTACTCGCCATAGCTGTACATCAAACGCTCATCTAGGTAAATGGCATAGCTGTAGTCTTTATACTGCCGAAGTGCCTCAAACTTTTTATCTACAAAAGGCGGATAAATACTGTTGGCTATACTTTTCTTAAGCTCAAAATCTAATACAATCCTGCCAACAATGGTATCTTGCTTTTGCATTGGAACCAAGCATACGTATTTGTTATTACCTGTAGCCAATTCATTTACAAAGTATACGTGGTCATACTCAGTTAAAAACCTGTTATTGTTGTAAATTCTGCTCAATACTTCGTATTTCACGTTTCCTGCCAACGGAATCCCCAAACTATCGAATAGGCGTATTTCTAAATCGTATCTATCGAAATATCTGGTTATAAAATCCCTTTTTATTTTTCTTCGAATAAAGTCATCGTCTATAGGATTTTGGGCAAAGGTCTTGGTCATGCTCGTATCCTCCTTAATGCGCTCTACGATTTGGCTCAAAAAGTTCTCGCCCAAAGGATCATTCTCAACAAGTAGCAGATTGGCGTATTTATTTTTGTTTTCTAAGTCCCTCGATTGGTTGAAGTTATAGATGGCATAAGCGCCAATGATTGCTGCACAGAGTGAGCAGTAAAACAAATAGATAAATGTATTGTAGTTGGTTTTGTTGAGAAAAGCAGGAAAATTAAAGTAGGTAATGCTCGCAAAGTAAATGGCATTTACATTAAAGATAAGGATGTTTTCTATCTCTAGGACCAAAGAGAAGAAATAGAAAAGCAAACTGCCAATTACAAATACAATGGTAATCTTGTAAAGGCTTTGACCTAATTTTAAGAGCAGCTTTGAAAATACATTGCAGGTTAAAAAGTAAATGATGACAGCAATTACAAAGGTAAACAGACATAGTAGTTTTACCGGCTCTAAATAATTGAAAGCCGAAGTGATATCTAATGTGATTTCTGAATGGAAATAGATATTTTGGAATACTAAAAAAATACCATAACAGGCAAAGTAAGTGCCTACCACGAACAATACCGAAATGCCATCTCTTAAAATCTCTGTGAGACTTAAAAGAAATTTTACGTTAATCAATTTCTTGATGTGCTTAGAGACAAACCCAACGATTATTCCTAAAGAAAGGATGTTTAAGAACAAATCACCAATGCTCGGAAAAAGTTGGTTGAAACGATAGTTTTCACCTGAAAAAACATCGATTTCGATTACGCTCATTGGTAAATTGAAGTAGAGCATGATGCCCCTTAGCGTTACCACAGAGAAAAGTAGAAAGAAGAAAGCGGTTTTGTATCTGTTCCGATGGTTGAAGTAAAAGACTTGTTCTTTTAAGTAAAGCAGTAAGAATATGATAATAGCCGAAGAGATAAAGAATATAATCCATTCTTTTTCGGCAAAATACGAAAAGTCGTCGTCAAATTCTACAGAAAAAAGATAGGTATCGTAACTATTGAAGATTTTGTAACTATCGTTGTTTTCTTTTAAGCTAATGTCAATTTCTTGAGAGGGAAAAATATCTGGATTAAGCTCAGATTTTAAATACTTGTTCTCAATATCGAAAGAAAAATTGATAGGAATCAAAGAGACAATCTCGTACTCTTTATCATTGATATTGTCTATGGATTTTTTAGCTAGGTATATGGCATTTTCTGTCTGTATACATTTCTCCAAAAAATAGCCTTCAATGTCATCGTGTTCGATATCGAACTGGTGATCAGACCAAAAGAGCAATTCTCCTTGGGCGTATAGAAACAGCGGATACTTTTCCTCAGAAAGCAGCTTAGCAAAGGCAATTTGGCCATCAGAAGCTAGCTTACTTTTGAGGTTAAAAATGGCTTCATCGGCTATACCGGATTCTCTCGCGTAGTTTTCTTTTACTTTTTTAATGTAAAGTTCTTTATCGCCCGAAGTAAGATAAAGATATTTAAAAGCAAAGGCCAACAAGAGAGAAAAGCCGGCCAATAGAAGATATGTAAATCTTTTGGCTGGCATATTTTCTTAAAAAAATTGTCTAGCTATAAAAAATAAAAGTACAGCAAAAATTGTTCGCTAAGACAATTTCGACTTCAATATATTTTCTAATCGGGTGCGCTGTGCTGTTTCTTTCTTGCTCTGCTTAAACCAAAAATAAGCGATAACTGCTAACATAAGGTACGGCATTACCATCAAATAAAGAATGCCGGTATTTAAACCAGAACCTAGAGAAGTCTCTCCAGCGGCAATATTGTTTTCGACCGAAACCCTACACATAGCGCATTGTGCCAACGTCTGGTTGACCAAGCCTACTACAAAAACTATAAACAATATCAAAAATTTCTTCATCACTTCTAATTTAATAAAAATTCAGTTTAAAACTGATAGTAAGGACTGATCATTAAATAAACGATTACCCCTGTAACGGAAACATACAACCAAATCGGGAAAGTATATTTAACCGTTTTTTTATGCTTTTCAAAATTTTTGTTCCAAGCATGATAAACTGCTAGTAGCACGAACGGAACCACTACTATGGCCAATAAGATATGTGTGATCAGTAAGGTAAAGTAAACGTATCTTATGAAGCCTTCGCCGCCAAAAGGCGTTGCTTCTACTGAAGCATGATATATAACATAAGAAACCAAGAAAATACTCCCAAGAATGAAAGCAACCGTCATAAAAAGCTGATGCATTTTTGGGTTGCCTTTCTTGATAAAAACTACACCAAGTACCAAAAATATGCTGGTAGTCGTGTTGATCACTCCATTTAAATGTGGTAAAAGGTACACCCAATTGCCATCAAACTCGATAAGTGAGCTTGGCTTAAACAGTAGTACGGCTACTGCTATAGGAATTACAACCGATAATACTCCAATGATCCAATAGTATTTACTGTCGTTAGAATTTGTTATTGTCTCCATTATTAATAGCTGATTGTGGTTTGTGAAATTCTTTAAGAAAAAGCGTATTCTTGCAAAAGAACTTGTATTTCAGTTATAAGTCTGTCTACATCTTCTCTTTTGGTAGCGTTGTAATAACCTCTGATATTTCTTTCCTTATCTATGAGCACCACTTTATCGGTGTGTATAAATCCTGTTGGGTTAGAGTCGTCTGTGCGGGCCACCACATAATAGCCGCACTTAGCAATGTCATATATCTCTTCTTTCTCACCTGTTACTAATTTCCAAAAATCGGTGTTTATTCCATAGCTTTTCGCATACTCATTTAATACAGATGGCGTATCGTACTCAGGGTTTACAGAATGGAATACAACTTTGATTTGTTCATTATCTGCAAAGAAATCTTGTAATCTTAAAATCTCGGAGGTCATTTGCACACAAGTAGTGGGGCACGTGGAGAAAAAGAAGCCTGCTACGTAAATCTTATCGTCTAAATCTTTTTCGGTAATTTTTGTACTGTCTTGTGTGAGCAAAGAAAAAGGAGGTATTTGATGTTCTTCATTTTGACCTTGCTCACATCCTGAAACTACAGGCAGTTCAACAGGCTCAAGTTGATAATAGTTTTTACCTGTGTATTTCATTGTAATAAATATTATAGCTGGTAAAGCTATTAAGGCGCCTAAAATCGCTATCTTCTTCATTTCATCTTTTCTGTTAATGCCTATTTAATAAAAATAATTTGAAGTAATTTGTTTCTAAATACAACACTTTTTGCAAAGGTATATACTAAATATTAGCAAGATTTTTTTTGGTAGATTTTCTTCACGGTTTTTTACTAAAAATCTGCTGCCAAATAATATCAAATACTTCAACAGCTTCTATAGAAGATTGATCAGCAATGTTACCTATCAAAATAGGTTGGTCTTTAGGGTCTTCGGTTAGTCTTCCATGTGAACCTTTAATA
>CAKZMZ010000604.1 GCA_937129345.1 uncultured Thalassovita sp.
AGTAATTAATTAAAATAACAATGATTATGAGTAATCCAACGTACACATTTGTATCGGTATCAACTGCTAAACCAGGGAAACTTGACGACTTAATCCGAATTGCTAAAGCTCCAACAATGAAAATGGACAAGAAATCAGACGGTCTTCTTGCATATCAAGTCAGCGTTGATAAAGAAAGAAACTCAGTAGTTGTATGGGCAACTTATGACAAAAAAGAAACGCTTTACAACTTTCTTGAAACCGAACAAGGCAAGGACGACCACGGTGAAAATGAGGACATGGAAAGTATTATCGAAACATTCGTAATGTACGACCTTGAACCTGTTAGTGGAAGGCTTCTGCCCAAAAAGTAAATCCTATTTCAACAGAGTTCTTTCGTTTGGTCAGAACTCTGTTTTTTTAATGAAGTACAACGTTCTGCACAAATGCGTGTGCCGCATAGGGTACATGAATATTTTTTTATGAATTTGTTAGTCCGTTTTTAGTTCATTTGATAATCCGCAATTTCATTCATTAATGTAACCCACCAATTCCAATTTTGCGCAGAATACATTAGAACATGTTGAATTACTGTAAATATAAGGACTGGCAAATATGTAAATTTCATTTCCTTCATAGTTCTTTCTTTCCATATTAGCAACATAAGCACTATCTCGATTAGCAGATAGGAATATGTAAGTGACTCGTTAAAGTTTCCAGCTAAACCTAAAGAGAAGAAGATTCTTGTCAATGCAGGATTTAAAGGGCCAAATATTGTACAAACCATAAAACGTGCATGGAGCTTTAGGTTCTTTCGATAAAAAAGAGCAAGCAGGTAAATTATGATAAACCCTAATAAAGTTACGGCATCAATAAAGGCTAGTCTGTACACTATATTAGGAGGATAGTTTTCTTGATTTTGAATCATCAATTTCATCATTTCAAAACCACCTAATATTATTGTGGGTACCAGAACTAAGGTACTCCAACCCAAGTATTTATGAATTTTTAATTTATTGATTCTATATAGGTATGGTTGGATTATCAATATAATCATCCATAAAGTCGCACTTATTCCATGTATGTGATAGGGTAATGAGGTCTTATCTAACTTACCGAAATACGATTTAGAAAAGCCCCAAAAGACAATAATCAGTCCTATAATCAAATATAGGTACACATTATTATAGAATTTCGACTTTGTCATGTGTTCAAAATTTTAATGACCACCAGCAATTGGCTAACTGCATAAAATTTGCAGTTAGCCCCATTTCATATCAATCCAAATTTAAGGGAACTCCTACTATTAAAAATTTGGGCTTCAAAACTAAAAAAACACCCCAAAGTAAAAGCTTGCTCAGGGGTGTCAAGGAGTAAACTCTTACAATTAAGCCACCTGCACTTTTTTCGCTTTCCTTTTCTTTTTCTTCCTCAATTTATTGATCCAAATAATGGTGCCTGTAATGGGTAAGGTGGTGGCGATCGCACAGGCTATAAAGTAAAGGATACGGGTAAACATGCCATAGAAAGAACCTACGTGTATGGGGTAAAGAGACGCTACAATTTTATCGCCCAAGGGTTTTTCTGAGAAATCATCCAACGCTACAATTTCACCTGTAAAGCGATTGAGTTTTATTCTATCATTACCATTAGAGGCAAAAAATCCAGTCTCGTACTTGTGCACATCTACAAATGGTACCTCTGCTTTGTTTTGTATGTAAACTCTATACTTTCCTGTGTAAGGCAGTTTTTTATCAATTTCATCTAATAGAGAGGCATAGCTTAAGGGCCGATCCCCTTCTTCTATTTCATATTCGTAAGCAACCTTTTCTGTTTGGGGGGAAGACAACAAATCTTTAATGCCTTGGTGGTACCATTTAAAAGACCATTTTAAACCGGTAAGGGTCATCAATAACAAAAAAATAGAAGCATAAAAACCGAGCGTACTGTGCAAATCGAAATTGATGCGTTTCCAATTGGCATTCCATTTTATTTTTAAACCTTGCCTCCAGTTTTTTACTTTTTTAGGAAACCAAATTACCCAACCCGAAACGATAATAAAGAAGAAAATAATGGTGGCTACACCTACTATTGGCCTACCCACTTCAGTATCTAATAATAGCCATCGGTGCAAACGGAACATGGCCATAAAAAACTCACTACCTTTGGCTTTGTTACTTCCTAAAATTTCTCCTGTATATGGGTTTACCATATAGCTAGTACCCCTGCCCTCTTTGGGCCTGTAATTTATCTCATAGGCTGCATTAACCTCACTTGGTACATTTATAAAAAATACCCTTCCATCTTCTGATAACTGATTAGCAACTTTTTTAGAGATGGATTCCAAACTCTGTTTTTCCATACCTTCTGTTACTTCCACTTCATATAATGAAGGATTCAGTGCTTGCTTTATCTCTTTTTCAAAAGCTAATATTGAACCTGTTAAACAAACTACAAAAAGTATAAGACCTGCTCCAATCCCTAACCAAAGGTGTACATCATTGAAGAGTTTTCTTACTTTTTCCCATACAGAAAGGGACTTATTTACTTTGTTCATCTCGAATGTAAGTTTTTGAAATTATTACTCGACTCTGTCTGTAAATATCGAATCTCTAAGAAAGCAGAATTAAAAGATGTTTGCAAGTGATTTATAATTAACGTGGGGTTTTTCAATAAAAGACTAATAATCAATCCATTACCCCATCATTGCGAGACCTAATGTTTTTTGCAAAATATACAAAACAGGATGACGTGGATACTCTAAAAGTTAGTTCTTTTCTTATCACCTGACTATTTCAGTATTTTCATTTACACCAAACCGTTATCCATTGCATAGGTTACCAATTCTATAGGAGATTTGAGCCCTAATTTTTTTAGCATATTCTTTCTATGAGAATTCACCGTGTGCACACTTATAAAAAGTATTTCAGCTATCTGATTGGTGGTATTCCCTTTTGCGATGAGCGCCAAAATTTCTAACTCGCGCTTAGAAAGCACGCGCTCTTTTTCCGTGTGCTTTCTGTCGTAGTCAAGTAATCTTTCTGTAATAGATGGACAAAAAAATCGCTTACCCTTTAAAATCATCTGCACGGCGTTGACCATTTCCTCGCTCTCGCATTGCCTGGTTAGGTAACCGTCTATCCCCCATTTGATCGCTTGTTTAATGTTTGCTATCTCGGTATCTTGAGAAATAACCAAGAGTTTTATGTCTTGTAAAGATTTCTTGAGAACTTTCAATACATTGATTGATTCTTGATGCTGCAAATAATCGGTAATGACCAAACCCGGCTGTATCTGCTGGGCTTTTTCTAATAAAAGACCGGGCTCACTATTTTCATTCAACGTAAAATGGCTTTCAGACCCTTGGGCCAAAGTATCCCTGAGGATACTGATAATCCCTTTTCTGGCAATAGTCTGCCGATCCGAAACCAAAATAGAGGCTTGCAATTTAAATCAATTTATAATTAGTCTAAATAAATATAAAACTAGAGACGAATTCTCTTTTAAGCAAGCCTTATTTAATTAATTATGGGTTAAATTTATTTAGAAAGGATTTTTAGCTGTCTATATCAGGTTTTTTCTGCTCAGCAACCAAGCAGACAATAGGGCTACCAAAAATCCAACAGGAAAAAATTCTAGAAAGGTAAATGCCATCATTATCCAAGGATTTTTATAAGATGCCATCCAAGATTTCATACTTTCAATTTGTGCCTTTTTTTGCTCTGGGGTATAGTCCCCACTATTGTTTATTTGTTCAATAGAATAAGCCAAGAATTTTTCTGGAAAATCAGGCATATAATAGGTGTAATAAAGCATCCAACCAATTACATAAACTACTGAGGCAATCAATACGATGAGCGTTCCAATGCCTAAAGCTTTACCAAAGCTAATGCTGCCATTTAACACAGTATTTCTGTAATTCATAACCCCAACAAAAACCATGGTGAGTGCCAACAACATACTCACGTATCCCATAATTTCTCCGGTAGAGAAATCCATGTCTTCTATCCAAAAAAGAGAGGTTGTATAGCCTAAAATCAGATTGATGAAACCTGTGGCCAATCCAAAAACTATTACCTTTTTGATCATATCGTTTGTTCTTTAATTTGCCTAAAGGTGCTATTTTTAGTTAAAAATCCGCTCATACTTTTGGGTGATTTCACCGATTTCACCCGAAAGTATTAAGCAATTATATTTAATTCGCGGGCTTTTTTAATTGCTTGCGTGCGCCGTTTTACATCTAGCTTAAGATATAGATTTGAAAGATGGGTTTTTACGGTATTTAAAGATATAAAGAGTCGGTCTGCAATTTCGCGGTTAGAGTATCCTGCTGCTAAAAGTTGAAGCACCTCAAATTCTCTTTGGCTCAGTTCGCTATGGTTAGAGAAAAAGACCTGATTTTTTCTTTTCAGATGAACACTACCGTGCTTTCTGTTAAAATGTATGCCTGCCCAAATGCCTAAGGCTAAAAAAAGAAGTGCCAACACAGCCGCATACATTTCACTTTGAATTTCTCTTATTAAAAATCGATATTCAAAGTAACGCAGTACCAAGAGCAATACGCCCATAAAAATACCATAAAACCAAATACCTTTTTTGCGCAGCATATACAAATAAAGGAAATACCTAGCTCAAAAGCACACACACAGGTTTTGCCTAACTAATACTATACGTTTTTATATTTATCATCTCTAAAGGCTTTGGTGGTGCCACCTTAGCCCACAGCTTTTGTAGTGATTTATTGGTGAATTGTACGCCATAGTCCACGGCTAATTTTGAGGAATATGTGGCAGCAATAGGCTTTATCATTTTTTAAGTTTGATGTGCTTTATTAATGCGGATGGTTATTTTAAAGAATTGAATGAATTCTAAAAATTAGAATTCAATACTATTTTGGGAAAAAATCCTAATAAAAAAAGAAAAGTAAAAATTATAAAATACTGTAAATCAAATATTTATGATTTTAGTAAAGGGTTTTGTTACCTTACTAGTCATCCTAACATTACAAACCAAACAGCATGAAAATATACAATCAAGTTTCAAACATAGAACTAGAAGTAATCAACAAAAGATTAATGGATATTAAAATCAGGTTGAGTAGCTACAATCATAAGTTAAAAAATAGAATAGAAAACAATAGATGAAAATACCTTTTCTGGAGATTAACGCTATATGAATTACATTCTAAATATGAAAAAACTCTAAGTAAGTAAGTTTATTCTAATCGGATCAATCACAATTACAACAGTCTATTAGAGGTCATTGGTTTTACCGATGACCTCTATTCTTTTATTATTGCTCTTCAAAAAGGTCTGAACTCAAATAGCGGTCGCCTCTATCGCACACGATAAAAACAATTGTGCCTCCATCTAACTCTTCTGCAATTCTTAAAGCAGCAGTTAATGCTCCACCACTGCTCATGCCTGTTAAAATTCCTTCTTCTTTTGCTAAGCGCCTTGCCATTACCCTGGCTTCCTCTTCACTTACATCAATAGTGATATCCACGCGTTCTTTCTCGAATATTTTTGGCAGGTACTCAGGCGACCACCTGCGTATGCCCGGTATGCTGGAACCGTCTGTAGGTTGTGTGCCAACAATATTTACTTTTGGGTTTTGTTCTTTTAAATACCTAGATACGCCCATAATGGTACCGGTAGTGCCCATAGCAGAAACAAAATGCGTTACCTCACCATCAGTATCTCTCCAAATCTCTGGGCCAGTAGTACGGTAGTGCATCATGTAATTATCTTTATTGGCAAATTGGTTAAGCATAAAATAGCCCTCTAAAGCTGATTTTTGCTCTGCTAATTCCCTAGAATATTCTATGGTTTTTTCTTTGGGGGTTAAAATAACTTCTGCCCCGTAAGCCCGCATGGCCAAAATTCTTTCACGAGTGGCATTTTCGGGCATTATAAGTGTCATGTTTAAATCAAAAAGTCTGGCTATCATGGCTAGTGCAATGCCAGTATTGCCACTGGTTGCCTCAACTAATTTATCGCCGGCTTTTATATCGCCTTTTTCTAAAGCCCCTGAAATCATTCCGTAAGCAGCACGATCTTTTACACTACCGCCGGGGTTATCGCCTTCTAATTTTCCTAAAATCTTAACTTTATTATTGGTAGGTATTTTTTGTAATTCTACAAGTGGCGTATTGCCTATCAACTCTGCTAATTTCATCTCAATGTGTTTTATATACAACTGTGTCTGTTTCGCCTGTATTTCCGTTTGACATTTTGGCTTGATAATAAATTTTGGTCTGGGGAGGCAGGCTTCGCGTAATCCAAACATTACCCCCAATAATGCTGTCCCGACCAATGGTGGTGTTGCCCCCTAAAATGGTGGCGCCTGCATAAATCACCACATTGTCTTCTATGGTCGGATGCCTTTTTTTCTTTGCATCTTCCTTGTTCACACTTAAAGCGCCTAGGGTAACCCCTTGGTAAACTTTTACATGGTTACCAATTACAGTGGTCTCTCCTATTACAATACCTGTTCCGTGATCTATGCAAAAATAATCTCCAATTTTTGCTCCCGGGTGTATATCTATGCCTGTTTTGGAGTGCGCATGTTCGGTTATGATCCTCGGTATTATTTTTACACCTAATTTGAGAAGTAAATGCGCCAATCTGTAAGCTGCAATGGCGTAAAACCCAGGATATGTCCGTATTACCTCACTAGTACTCTTTGCAGCAGGATCGCCTTCATACATGGCCTGCACATCTTGGGTTAGTTTTTGGTAAATACTTGGAAGCTGCTCAAAGAAATGAACTACCACATCCTCAGCTTTAATTTCTCCTTTGCCCGGACTTTTATAAAGGATTTGGTCGAGTTGTAGCTTGAGTTTCTCGACGTGCAATTCAAATTCTTTGAGCGAATTATATTCTATTTTCGCAAAGTCAGAGAATAGTACACTTAAAATATCAGTAAAGAAACCCTCTACCAAAGCTGGGGAGGGGCATCCTTGACAAGCTTTGTGAGAAAGATATAATTTATTTAAGAATTCTTTTTCCATACTTTAAAAGAAATGGCCTCTTAGTTTAGGCTTTAACACGCATTAAAGGCACATAGTTTAAATTGTAGTCAGTAGCCTAAACTAAAAAATGGCCAACTTTTAAAATAGAAAAAATACCAGTGAAGAAACTTCATAAATTAAGATTATGTCTAATTATTTAGGAAGTACCAAAGGTCAATCAAAAATAATTGAATAGCTGCCAGAAGCCAGTTTTAAATATCTATCGCCCTTATGTTCATACAAATTACCGCTTTGGCTTTGTACCATTTGCCCATTGAATGTAAAAGTTGCCTGATCTTTGGGCACATAAAAGCTTGCGGTAGTATTGGTTGGAATCTCTAGCTTAAATTCATAACCCTGTTCAGTTCGACTCCAAGAAGAACGTAATTGCCCATGCCTATTTTCATGATTGGCGCTCGCCCAATCTAGTTGAGGAATCAAATCTGGTTTGATATAAACATGTTGCATACCTGGTGAGGTTTCGTCTCGCCTTATGCCTGCAAGCCCTTCAAAAAACCATTCGTTTACTGTAGCAAACATAATATGGTTTAAAGACATAGAACCATCCCAATCTTGCCATAAGGTATTGGCGCCTTGCTCTAGCCAATAGGCAAAACCGGGCATGTCTTTTTGGTTTACCATTTTATAAAGCGTTTCAGAATGGCCTTCTTCCATTAAAATGTTAAAAAGGAATTTCAAACCCACTACACCTGCATCAAAATGGTAGCTTCTTTCTTCAATATCTTTAAGCAAATTACTTAACACAGCCTCTTTATATTTTTCGGACACTAAGCCAAAATATAGGGCCAAAGCTTGGGAGGTCTGCCCCTTGTTGCCATAAAGCGCTGCCTTCTTGTCGAAATACTTTTTGTTAAAGCCTTTTTTTATTTTTGGTTGAAGCGAAGCGTAATAAGCAGCATCTTCACTTTTATCTGTCGCCAAAGCCATGCTTTCCATTATTTTTACAAAATGATATAGATAGCCCGAGGCAAGTATATCGCCCTCGGTTTTGGTAGTGACAGGTTTGTGATCGTCTATGCCGAAGTTGAGCGTGTAGTCCTGTGCATTTTCAAGCAAAAAAGAGATGTATTTTTTGATAGGCTCATAAAATTTTTCAAGCACTGCAGTATCTCCCGAATGTAAAAACACATCCCAAGTCATTTGTACAAAAGCCCCTTCCCATTGCGGCCCATAACCAAGTGGTCTGGTTTCAGGGTTTCTGCCGTGTTCGTAACCCCAACCACTACTCGGAATGATGCCGGGTAAATCTCCGCTAGGCTGCTGTTCGTCTACAAAATCTTCTAGCCATTTTACATAAGCTTTGTACACATCAAAATTTAGAAGGCCTGTTTCTGCGACTAATTGGGCATCTCCTGTCCATCCGATTTTTTCTCTATGTGGGCAATCTGTGGGTAAGCCATGATAATTGCCCACAAAAGACCATTTCATATTCTGTTGCAAGCGATTGAGTATAGGGTCTGAACTCATAAAATCGCCTACTTCTTCAAAAGCGGTATGTAGCACCACTCCCGTTAAGGTCTCTAAGGTAGGCGGATGCGCCAAGCCCCTTACCTCCACATATTGGAAACCATGAAACACAAAGTGCGGTTGAAAAACTTCAACTCCGTTGCCACCTAAAATGTAGGTATCTGTTTGTGCTTCGCCACTTTTTAAGAACCTTAAAATCTGCTTCTGCTCTACCCTACCGTCAGGATATAATTTTTCGCCATGTTTTAAGGTTATTTTTGTGCCGGCAGGCCCTGCTGTTCGCAATCGTGAATAGCCTGCAATATTCTGCCCTAAATCAAACACCCACACATTGGGCTCAATCTCAGTTACTGAAATAGGTTTAATCTCCTTTATTTCTTTGATTGGCTCCATCACCTGTACAGACAATTTGCCTTGAGGCCCGTCAACCTCAGCGGTACTTTCCCAGTCAGAAGCATCGAACCAAGTCTCTTTCCAACCGTGCATTGCTAGTCTGCCATCGTAGGTTTCTCCATTTCTAATGCCATCAAAAAGAATAGGTCCTTGGCTTGTTTGCCAAGTATTATCAGTAATTACCGACAGCATTTCTTGATTGGGTAATTGTATTTCTAACTGACATAAAAATTCAGGATAATTGCGCCAAGGCGCTTTATTAAAACCCCAAACCGCGTTGGCAAAATGGTTGTACCAGCCAGTGCCTAAAATAGCGCCAAGGGTATTATTGCCCACTTTTAGTAGATCAGTTACATCAAATACTTGGTATTTTACACGTTTATCGTATCTGGTTTTTGCCGGTGCCAATTGTTCATCGCCCACTTTTTCTCCATTGATAAAAAGTTGGTAATAACCCAAACCTGTAACATAAACCCTTGCCTTGTCGGGCAAAGCTTTTATCTGAAAATCTTTCCTAAAATATGGGGCAGGCTTGGCAGCTAAGCTATCGTCTAAAAAATCGGGGTGCCTAATCCATTTGGCTTGCCAATCGCTTTCTTGCAATAGGGCCATTTCCCACCAATTAGGTGCGCTCCATGCAGATAATTCTCCGTAATTATCCCAAACTTTTACCCGCCACCAATAGCGCTGTCTGCTCAA
>CAKZMZ010000605.1 GCA_937129345.1 uncultured Thalassovita sp.
ATATCTTTGTCAAAAGCTTTAATATCTAATAAAAATAAATCTGTATAGTCAATATCGTATGCATACAAGAGATTCAATGCATTTTCTCCGATATGCTGCACAGCTTTATCAATTCCGTTGATGTATTTATAAAGGTTTTTGATGATTTTTATAAAATCTGTCGGAGCAATTGCAGCCAAGGCTTCTACTTGCTGACTGTGGTCTTCTTTAAAAAGCTGATTGGCAAATTTTTTCAGCGCATCATCTATATACCAACTGGTTTCACTGTCGGCTTTTTTCTTAGCGAAATCTACTAAAAAATAGGTCAACTCCTTGGCATGCTCTCTGCCAATTTCTGTTTGCAGCAAGTCCACGGCCTCATCTATCAGTTCTTCGGTATCGAGTTCGATTTCGAAATTATAGGGTAGGTTTAAATCCTTTTTAAAAGATTTGACTACCTTGCTAGAAAAAGCATCTATGGTACTTACGGCAAAATCTGCATAATTGTGTAAAATGGTTTCGTGTACCTGCCGCGCTGCCGATTTCAAAGTCTCTTCCTGCCAATCATTTTCAGGATACTCCATTTTTAGTTCCTCTAAAATCATGGAAAGCATCACATGTGCCTTACCCTCTGGTAATTCTGAAATCTCTTTGAGATTATCTAAAATCCTTTCCTTCATTTCATTGGCGGCATCATTGGTAAAAGTAACCGCCAATATATTTCTAAAGTAAAAGCTCGAGAACTTGTGCTCTCCCGGGGTTGACAATACAAGTTTAAGGTACTCCTTAGTAAGTGTAAAGGTCTTTCCAGATCCGGCAGAAGATCTATAGATATTAAATTTCTTTTCTTCTTTCTTAGCTAACTCCATAAATGGGTAAAAAATAATGCTTTACAGCACAACCATTAAAAAAACATAAATTAGAAACTTGTCAGCTAAAGATAAAGTAAAAAGACAAATCATCCTTGTTTCAGCTGTTTACTCATCATAGCGTATAAAGTACTTAGCTTAAAATTAGAAGGAAAGACAAGCAATAGTAAAAATGGCAAAAAACCTACTTTATATCTTGCTAAAGTACCCAAGTTGGGCGTAGCCATAGCTAAGAGTGCAAGCATTATTGTGCAAAATAAAATAACGGCAAACACCTCTAAATAATGAGTTATGCTTCTTTGCTGAGCAAAAAGACGGTAAAGTGCATAGATGACCATTATGATAAGTATTGAATTTTCTAAGGCGGCCAGTCTTTTTAAAATATGTCCACTTTCCCAAACATAAGGTCTGAGCAATCCTTGCATAAATGCTTGGGGTAGGTTTTTTACAAATGAACTGAGTTCTGCCGATAAATCGTGATAAACAATAAGGTTTTTCGGATTCGATGTTTCTGAAACCATTTTTTGATTGTTCTCTACAATCGCACCCAAAATATTTCCCAGTTTTAAATTTGGATGGGTATGCGTAGCAGCCAAAACCAATAAAGAGAAAACAAGTAGCATAACCCCTAAGCGAAAATACATATTTTGCCAATAGTCACTTGCTACGGTAAGTTTCTTGGCGGTGTAATGCGCCAACAATAAAGGAACAAATACTGCTACATAATAATACTTTAGCCTAAAAAGGAGGAATAATAAAATTGATAGTAAAAACACATAAATACTACTTTTTAGATAATTTGTGTTGGCTTTTTTTAAGACTGAAATTTTTAGATAAAGTACCAAAGCTATGTATAATCCTGCGGTAAGCAGATTTTCTTTTAACAGCCCTGATGACCATAACAGTACCGAAGGAAAAAAGAAAAAAGCGATATATAGCTTGGTTGTAGATATCTGAAATATTTTTTGCAACTGCTGGATCAACAGTAATGCAGCAAAAAAATTAATACTAGCTGCTACCATGGCTACTAGCCAATAATTTTCCCCGAAAATAAAAATCAAAAAGCTATTGAATAAGGACATCAAAACTGCCCTAGGATTGGAGTTGGCCAATGCTATACTGAATTCAGATTTTGACCCCGCTAAAGTATTGAGCAATACCTGTGTATAAGCACTTAGGTTATCCTCGGCCAAATCTTTTAATCGCTGCCCGTCTTCAAAAAGAGAGAAGGTATCGCCCGTTGAGTAGAAGTCCTGATAAATGTAGCCCAATAACACAGCCGCCACTACTTTACATAGCCATGCAAAAAACAATAAATAGTCAACATTTCTATCATTTTTAAAGGCAAGCACAACTATTAAAAAAGGCAAGGTATTCTAAAAAATTTAACTAAGAATAACGCTGAAAATGTTATTAATTGTTAGCTAAGTAGGGGTAAATACTGTTTTATCTGATAATTAGTAATTGTTGTCTAAACATATTTGCATTTAATTCATTTATTATATAATTATACTTAGAAATAAATATTTTGAACATACACTAAATCACTATGAGACTCTTTGATGAATTTAAATTGAAAAGCATCCTTGTTTTTTCTTTCGTGTTAACTTTTACCTTGTCTGCGTCTGCTCAAGATGACGAGATTGAAATCACAGACGAGGACCTGAAAAAGTATGCAGTCACTATGGATTCACTAGAAACCATGAAAGACAATGTTAAAAACGTAATGGCGGATATGCTGAAAAGTAATGAAAACATTACAATAGCCCGTTACAACGAATTGAACGATGCCATAGGAGACGAAGAAAAGCTTACTGAACTTGAAGCTACTGAAGAAGAGGTGGAGTTTATTCAAGCAGTAATTGACAAGAAAGAAGAGTTGACAGCTCAGATAAAGCCTACGCTTACCACTATGGTAAAAGATTACATTGGCAGTGTAAAAATGTACAATGCTATCAAAAAAGGCTTAAAGTCTGATGAAGAACTGAAAGCTAAGTACGATACTATGATGGAAGAAATCATAGCAGCCAAAGAAAGTGAAGAGGGCGAAGAAGGTGAGATGAGCGATGCCGATGAGGGAGACGATTCAGCTGGCTCTAAAGAGGATAAGTAATCCTTGATTATATAAATTGTCTACAAGCCTGATAGTTATGATAGCTATCAGGCTTTTTTGTTTTCCATACTACAAATAACTTTCCCCTAAAAACTGAGAGTGAGAGGGCTACAAAGGTTTATTTTACCTAATATATACAACAATGTAAG
>CAKZMZ010000606.1 GCA_937129345.1 uncultured Thalassovita sp.
AGGTGTTGAGGTGTTGAGGTGTTGAGGTGTTGAGGTGTTGAGGTGTAAAATTAATCCGATGGGTAGTTTGACTAAAATTTATTGATAATTTTTTCAACGTCCCGAAGTACCGACTCAACAACTTAACATTCATCACAGCGTCCCAAATCAACAAAAAACAAATCATCAATTATTTCCAACGTCCCGACTTAACAACTTCACAGAAAACAAATTTAAACCATGCATAAATTTAAAATACAAGCCCTTAGAGATGCTTTTGAGGCGGCTGCGCAAGACGTAAAAGGCGTTGAGTGTTGGTCTGCCCGTGAATTGCAAAAACTATTGGGCTACAAAGAGTGGCGCAAGTTTGAAAATACCATCCATAAAGCAGAAGAGGCCTGCGAAAACAGCGCTGAGCGCGTTGCAGCACATTTTGTCGGCGTGGACAAAACATCAGCCATGCCCCGAGGCGGCGAGAAAATCATCAAAGATTACTTGCTTTCCCGCTATGCCTGCTATCTCGTGGCGCAAAATGGCGACTCCCGCAAAGAGGAGATTGCCTTTGCCCAAAGTTACTTTGCCCTGCAAACCCGCAAACAAGAGTTGCTAGAAGAGCGCATCAAAATTGCTGAAAGGGTAACCGCGCTTAAAGAACTAGAAGAGAGTGCAGGTACTTTAAAAAACACGGTCTTACAAACTGGCATTGATGAAGCAGGCTTTCATGAAATCATAGAAGCGGGCGACAAGGAATTGTTCAACATGAGCAATGCCGACCTACGGGCTAAAATGAACATACCACAAGGCAGAGATATCGAGGACTTTCTCCCAAAAATCACTTTGGCAGCTAAGAATTTCTCCAACCTCATTACCGAGGCCAACATACACCAAAAGTCTTTAAATAAGCAAGAAGACATCAGCGAAGAACACCGCCAAGCCAACCGCAGCATCCGCAATACCTTAAAAGAAAACAACATCCAGCCCGAAGATTTGCCCATAGAAGAAGATATTAAGGAATCCAAGAAGAAGTTGGGGGAGTGAGGGGGTTGAAAGCTAATCATTAAATTAGCTATATTTGGTTAGCTAATAATTTTAAATAAAAAATGCCGAACCAAATAACCCATAAAAACCCATTAACCGAAAGTAAGGTAAACTTTTTTGCAGACTACTTTGATTTTGCGTTCTCAACATTAGGCATCAATGATAATATAGAAGTAGAGAACGGACTCTCTGTGATTGATAAAATTATTTTTCAGCTTGAGCATAATTCTAATTCTAATAGATGCATACAATATATCAATTCCTATCTTACGCATCCTTCTTTTACCGAATACAAAGGGTTTAAAGAATTTAAGTCGTTTAAAAACTTACATAAATTACTAAAAGAGTATCATACTATTGAGCAAAAACCAAAAAAGAGGCATGAATGGATAGAAAAAAATCCTACCTTTTCAGAGCAATTAAAACTTTACAGAGGCGATTTAAGAAGATATATGTTCAAGAAAGCTTTGAAAGAAGTTAAAAGTTTTTTGATATGTAAGCATGATTTGGAATACCATAAAGGCGATGTAATTAAAAGCACAGATATACTGGTTACTGAATTTTTATTAAGTGAAAGATCAAAAAAAGATATTGGAAGCATCATTAGAAAAATAATGTCAAATGAAATTCATCAGTTCCCTTTCCCTAAATCTATACAAAGCCTTGAAGAAAAAGAGGATTTCTTACAGAATAGAAATTTTCATCAACAGTTTGACGGAATCTATAATGAATTAAAGAAAGATTATAGTAAGAGTTATTTTATGTTTAGGATTTATGGCTTAAAGACAGACCCTAATTTCTCTTTTACTTATAATCAAGTAAGTTTTTATAATTACAATCACACTAAGTTTTCAGATGTAAAAGTAAGTCTAAGAAAGAAGAACAATTTTCTATCGGAATTCTTTAAAAATAATGAAAACATGGTAATTGCTGTAGTAAAGTCCAAATATAGGAGTTTGGAAATTGCTAAATCAGAAGCTATTGAAACCATAGCCAAAGAGTTGAGATTTTTAAATCGAGTTTGTGGTGCAAACTGTTATATCGAAAAATTATCTTTTTTAATGTCAGATGATTTCAAAAATTTTGGAGGTAGAAAAAGCTTTAATGATTTAGGTCAAATTACACATAATTTTACTATTGATTTACTTAACGACAATCCATTTAATTTTCTAAAAAGTGATTCAATAAATTTAAAAGATACTATTTTGAAAAACGAGTATCTTTTAAATGATGCACTTACAACAAAAAACATAAGTACTTACTGGCAATATCTTGAAACCATTATTCCAAAAGATGAAAAAAGTAATAATCAGATTTTAGCTTATGTTTCACACATTCTTTTACTCAATGCAGATTCACATTATAAGAATAGGTTAAAAGGTTATTTTTTTGAATCTATTTATCCTAGCAATGGTATTCCTAGCAAAAATTTTGGTATCACTACAGAAAGACATCAAGAACTTTTGAAGGCTAAAAAAGATTTAGACTGGGAAAAGTTGAAAAATGAAATAAAGCATCCTTTCTTGAATTACTTATTATCTGAAATTACTAGTGCTTCTACAAAACATTACTTAGAAAAAAAACAAAAGATTTATATGAGAATTCTAAGAGATGCACAAGCACAACGTAATGCAATAATGCACAGTGGTATCGCTTGTGAAAAGTCTTTGATTTCATTAAATGCACAATTACCAAGGCTTATCACTCGCCTTAGATGGCTCATTTTTGATGGAATAAAGAAAAAGAAAGGCAATACTTATGAAGAGATAATTGAAAAGTTGTTCGAAGAAGGTAAAAAGATGATTGCTTAATTATTATTAGCCTCAAAGTAAAGTCCAATATTCCCATTCTATCTCTCAACTTTCCTATCTTTGCCGCCTGAAACTAAAAAATTATTCTTATGAAACCAGTTTATTTAATTACGCTATTTACTTTTTTGTGCAGCGCTGCTTTTGCGCAATTAAAAACCCCTGCGGCTAGCCCAACCGTTACCATGGTACAAGACATGGGCATTTCTAAAGTAACCCTTACCTACTCTCGCCCGGGCATGAAAGGCAGAAAAATCTTTGGCGACTTAGTGCCTTTCGGCAATGTTTGGAGAACAGGCGCCAATGCCTCTACTACTTTAGAGTTTTCTGAGCCTATCTCATTTGCAGGCACAGAAGTACCTGCAGGAAAATACGCCATTTACACCGTACCCAACAAAGATTCTTGGAAAATCATGATCAGCAAAGCTTTAGGTTGGGGCGCAGGCAACTTCGATGAATCTGCTAATGTGGCTTCTTTTGAGGTTAAGCCTGTAAAAACTGACATCACTTATGAAACCTTCACCATAGATTTTTCTGATTTTACCAATGAAGGCGCACACCTCAATATTTACTGGGAAAACACCAAAGTAAGCTTCCCTATGGAAATGGATGCCGACAAAGCGGTAATGGCACAGCTTGACCGTATGATGCAAAATCCAGAGGCTAGCTTGGCAGGCACTTACTACCAAGCTGCTCAATACTACTTTGACACAGAGCGCGATACCGACAAGGCGCTTGAGTGGGTAAATAAAGCTTTGGAATACAACCCGAATCCTTACTGGGTAATCCGCCTAAAGTCTCGCTTATTGGCCAGAAAAAAAGACTACAAAGCTGCTATAGCAACTGCAAAAGAAAGCTTAGAAAAAGCTACTGCCGCCGGTAACATGGACTACGTTAAACTCAACAACGACGCCATTGCCGAGTGGGAGAAGATGTTGTAGGGATTAGATATTAGTATTTGGATGTTGGCATTTAGAAAATAAACCCAATGAAAATGGCAAGAACCTCTCACTTCAATATGTGAGAGGTTCTTACTTTAAAACTAAAATCCAAACACCAACATCTAATTTCCAGCCCCCACCAAATCCTTATAGCTCACCAACTTAATCCCCCTTTCCTCGATAACCTTTTTCACTTCATCACTGGTCCAGCATTGGGTAACGCCTTCTCGGTCTTTGGCCACTTTGTCATAGCCTACGTGGTGTATGCCTTGCACTTCAGGCACATCGTAAGCAGGATGATCCACAAACAGATAAGTGTTTCCCGGTTCCAAACTATTGAGCATGGCAATAAAACTCTCAATTTTTTGCCCTGGTGTCGCTTTCTCTCCCATGTACCTGACCCGCTTTACGCCTATGGCTTCCA
>CAKZMZ010000607.1 GCA_937129345.1 uncultured Thalassovita sp.
TTCGGTATTTGCCATTGAAAAGCAAATGGTTCCTCCTACCATTAACCACTTTACAGATGACGAGGCTTTTGACCCAAGACTAAATTTTACATTCAATAAAGCCCAAAAAAGGGATATAAATGTAGTTTTAAGTAATACCTTTGGATTTGGCGGGCACAATTGCTCTATATTGCTACGGAAATATGATGAATAGTGAATATACTATTACACGTTAAACGGTTTACCGGTAACTATACAGAAAAAGACAAAAAAATAATAAGAGCGGTCCGCAATATAGTGGGGGCCGCTCCTCTTAATATTGAATTGTACAAACTTGCGATGAAGCACACTTCCATCGCTAAAATAAATGAAAAAGGCTTTAAAGAATCCAATGAGCGCCTAGAGTATTTGGGCGATGCCATTCTTGGGGCTGTAGTAGCAGAATACCTCTTTAAAAAATACCCTTACAAAGGCGAGGGTTTTCTTACCGAAATTCGTTCTAGAATTGTAAACCGAGAGTCTTTAAACAGGCTCGCCAATAGAATAGGCCTAAGCCAATTGGTCGAGTTCGACGGTAAAAAGAAAAGCAAGGCAACCCACAAATCGTTATTCGGCGATGCCATGGAAGCCTTTATTGGTGCTGTGTATCTAGACAAGGGCTTCCCCTTTTGCAAAAGATTTATTATAAGGAAACTCATACTGCAACATTACGACTTACAGGAAATAATCCGCAATACAAACAACTTTAAAAGTACGATCATTGAGTGGTGCCAGAAGTACAACAAAAAAATTGATTTTAATGTGATGGAGGAAATTGGTGCCAAACACAAAAAGCAATTTAAAGTAAAACTCTCTATTGATGATGTAGACGTATCTGAAGGCTTTGGACTGAGCAAGAAAAAAGCCGAACAAGACGCCGCGAGAAAAGCCTGTGAACAATTGGGCGTGATTTAGTACCTTAGCCTAAATTATCACTAACAATACACTTTACATTATGGTTAGCCCTTTATAGTTTTTCACTTAATATTTTAGAAATTTTTATGCTTATTGTAAACATCATTATCACGATTGCTACATTCTTTTTTATGGAAGCTGCAGCATGGTTTACACACAAGTATATAATGCATGGCATTTTATGGTCTTGGCATCGCTCTCACCATAAACACCACAACCATACTTTAGAACGCAACGATCTTTTTGCATTAGTTTTTAGTCTACCTGCAGTGGCTACCATTGTTGCCGGCTTCGAAATACCTGAACTTTGGTTTTTAGCGCCTATCGGTTTTGGGATTACAGCCTACGGTTTATTTTACTTTATTTTTCACGATATAATCGTGCACAGAAGAGTCAAAATAAAATTCAAGGCGAAACACCCCTACATGAAGCGAATCATGAATGCCCACTATGTGCATCACAAAGTACATACGAAAGAAGGGGCTGAAGCCTTTGGCTTTCTTTACGCACCAAAGAGGTACAACAAAAAAGATATCCTCAAAAAGAAAGAATCCGAAACTGCCTGAAAGTTAGAAAGTTACCATTAATGGGCATAAATAGTAAAATGCATTTTTTGAGGAGAAATCCGCAAAATCTTCATTGATTTAATATGCCCTTTAACGCATCTTTAATCCGTCTTTAAAAAAGACACCTTTTATTAAGCTGTTGCGTTGCTTAAATTACAACACAAAGCTTAAATACATTTTACTTTATGAATTTTTCATCTTTTAAAAATTATTTTTTTCTAGCTTTTATATTTTTCCCTTTTGTAGTTCAAAACTCTCAAGCCCAAAATAATGTAAAAACTTACCTTGATGTTTTTCTTGATTGCAGTGGCTGCGACATGAACTATACAAGACAAAAGATCAACTATGTGAACTATGTAATGGATCAGCAATTAGCACAGGTTCACATCTTTGTAACCCAACAGCAAACAGGTAGTGGTAGTCAGCAGTATGAGCTCAATTTTATGGGCAGAAAAGATTTTGAAGGCCTAGACTACACGCTAGAGTTTACCTCACCACAAACAGATACATGGGATGAAAGAAGGAGCGGTCTTATAGAAATTATAAAAGTTGGTTTGGTGCCTTACCTCAATAAAACAGATTTATCGCAAAAAATAAAGGTCAGTGTAGATGTTCCCGAAGAAGGAAGCGAAGGACAAGCAGCAAAAAAAGACCCTTGGAACTACTGGATCTTTGAGCTGTATGCCAATGGTAATTTTGACAAGGAGTCGGCCAGAACGATCCTCAATTATCGCTATGGCTTACAAGCCGATAGGATTACAGAAGAATGGCGCTTTAGATCACATATTTACTTCAACACCAATGAGCAGACCTTTGAGCAAGGCGGTACTACAGTAACTTCTAATAGATACAGAAATGGTGCTTTTGCAAGCTTGGTAAAAAGTCTAGGAGACCATTGGTCTGCAGGTATGAGTAGCAGTGTCCGAAAAGATACTTATAGAAATTTAGATTTTACTATGAGTGTGTCGCCAGCTTTAGAGTTCAGCTTTTTTCCATATACTGAAGTAATGAAAAAAGAATTTACCTTGGCTTACAGGGTAAATGTTATACAAAACAATTACATAGAAGAAACAGTATTTTTTCAAAATGAAGAAATGTTAACGAGGCAATCCTTGGACCTTTCGATACGGATTCGCCAACCCTGGGGCTCTATTTTTGCAGGTGCTGAAGCCTCTCATTACTTTCATGACCCCACTAAAAACCGCCTCGAAATGGATTCTTTCGTTAATATCAGAATATTTAAAGGCCTAGCAGTAAGACTAAACGGGGAACTTAATTTTATAAGAGACCAATTGTACTTACCAAAGGGAGAAACCACACTAGAAGATATACTACTACAACAAACCCAAGTTGCTACCGATTATGAAATGTATGTTGGCTTAGGCTTGAGTTATACTTTTGGCTCTATGTACAACAACATTATCAATACTAGGCTTTAAAAAGTACATGTTTCAGACAAGCCACTTAGGTAGAGTTTTCGAACACCAATTATATATAAATTGGTGTTTTTTTATTTTTGCAGAATTCCTAGCCTAAACATTAGAATACACATGAGCAAGCCTATAAAAAAAGAAATCAAGTACAAATTGCTTTATGTCTTAGCAAAAGTACTCATTAGAATTTCAACTGCGTTTCCTAGAAGGTGGGCCGTTAACTTTTACGGCACTTTAGCAAGACTCGCCTTTACCTTTGCAAATACGTCTAAAAAGCGTACTATAAGGCACCTTAGCATGGCTTATTGCAAAGAAAAATCTGCTAAAGAGATTGAGGCTATGGCTGCTGCAGTTTATGAGAACATTGGGAGAAATTTTGCAGATGTAGTAAGACTACTAGAAGTAAAAGAGCTGAGCAAATTAGAAGAAATTCTTGATACAGAAGGACTAGAACATTTAGAAAATGCCTACCAAAAGGGCAAAGGAGTTATCTGTTTAACTTGTCATTTAGGTCCCTTTGAGCTTACTGCTACCAATATTGTTCTTAGAGGCTACCCTACAATGGTAATCGGTACGCGCATGAAAGATCCTCGTTTAGATCAAATGCTTGTAGAGAACAGAACAAGCAGAGGTATAGAAAATATTTATCGTGGGGAAGAGACCATCCGACTTATTAGAGGGCTAAAGAGCGGTAAAATTGTTTGCATACTTATCGATCAAGACACAAAAGTAAAAAGCACATTTGTCGATTTTTATGGAATACAAGCCAAAACACCTATTGGTGCAACTGTTCTCGCACTTAAAACAGATGCTGTTGTAGTGCCTATGGCAGTTACCCGTGGAGCCGATGGCCGACAGAAAATGGTCTTTAAGCCAGAATTAGAGGTGATCAGGACAGGCGATTATGAAGCAGACCTTGTGACAAATACCGAATTGTTTTCCAAATCTCTAGAAGATTTTATAAAACAACATCCGACACAATGGATGTGGATGCACGAGAGATGGAAAACAAGACCTGAGGGAGAAAAAGACAATCCAAACCTAATAAGCATCAACTCTTGAAGAAATCGCTAGCTTCTTGTAGCATATTTTCCCAATTGTTCTTGCCAGTGTAAAAAGGGTCAGCAATCATATGGTGAATGCCCTTACTTTCTTTGCTGTTGAGCTTATGCAATTGCCAATTAGATAATTCTTCTCTTTCAATAAGCTTTTTTAGTTTATTGTAGCTTACCAATTCGTCTTTGGCATCTATGTGCAACAATGTAGGTATGTTAACAATGCTCTTTTGCTGATGAAGCACTTCCTTAACCTCAAAAAGTGCTCGGTAAGCTTGTACAGGCATTCTTTGGTGTGCGCGATAAAAGCCGGGTGCTTTGCTAGGGATGCTAAAATCAAGTTTGAGCTTTAACAAAGGTTTTAGCAAACTGGCAAACAAGGTAATTTCTAGAGCAGGCGCCAACAACCACATTTTATGTATTTCGGGTAGCTTACCTTGGGCTTTTAAGGTAACGCCAATAAGCCCTCCTAATGAAAAGCCGACATAATAAATTGGGCATTGCTTTAACTGAGCCCGCTGATGCGTTTTGTTGTAAGCCGTAAAAACGCCTGCTAGCCAATCTTCCCCTCTTACTTTTTTAAATGTGGCAAAATCATCTATGTGGCCTTTAAGTGCAGGCACTAAAACATCAAAGCCAATTTTATTAAAGGCCTTAGCAATGGGATGCATCAATTCTGGCCTGTTATTTAAGCCATGTAAAAGCAAAATTACTCCTGCAGTTTTATCTGCTGATGACTCAAACCATTCTTGTAATTCCATCTATAGCAATTTACTAAACTCTGCATTTGTAATTGTCCGAATTTGCAATTCGGATGTAATGGAAAGCGCATTTTAAATGCGCCACACACTCTACACGCTCATTTTAAATATATGTGTTTTCATGTGTTGGGACTGTTCATTTATCATCTCTCAACGTACTAATTTCCCCACTCTGCCGGGTTGCTACGCCAAGCTTTTAAAGTGGCCATGGCCTCTTTTTTTATGTAATCTTCTTCTAGGGCAGTTTCCAGTAACTCTTCGTAATTAGAAAGTGTATGGAATGGCACTTTAGCTTGAGCAAAATTTTGTACTGCTACATCAAACCCATAAGTGAAAATGGCCAGCAAACCAGCTACTTGGTAGCCCGCTTCTTTTAATGCATCCACTGCTTTTAAAGAACTACCACCGGTAGAAATCAAATCTTCTATTACAATCAAATTTGAACCTTTCGGCATACTGCCCTCAATCATGTTTTCTCTGCCGTGGCCCTTGGGTTTAGAGCGTACATACAGCATGGGCATTTGCAAATAATCAGCTATTAATGCCGCTTGTGGAATGCCCGCTGTTGCCACACCGGCTACGCCATCAATGCCTTCGAATTTTTCTTGTACCAAAGCCGCCAATCCTTTTTTGATTATCGATCGAATCTCAGGATGCGACAAGGTCAATCGGTTATCGCAGTAAATTGGTGATTTCCAGCCTGAGGCCCAAGTAAAAGGTTTTTCTGGACTGATTTTAACAGCTTCTATTTCTAGTAGGGCTTTGGCCACTCGGTAAGACAGCTTTTCCATGTATTTAATTCTAATGGTAAGGCTCAAAAGTAAGCTTACAATTTGCTTTTAACAAGTCTAATATTAACACTTGTTTACCAAACAGAAACGATATTACCCACTGATGTAACTTTCGGTAACCCTTGCCTTTTATATCAGTACTTTTGCTTAGAGTTTCAAATTAATTTTTATGAAAACAAGGCAAATAGTAACGGTAGTATTAGTAGTAGGCATTATTGGTGGCTCTATCGGTTTAATGGGGCTTTTTTCAGGGATGAAGGAATTGCCTAAGCAAAAACCTGTGGTTGAGAACACCAAACAAGTGAGAACCCAAAAGGTAATTTACAGCGAGGTGGCCACTGAGATAGAGGGCTTCGGACGCACCAGTTCTTCCTTGCCTGTAGATGTAATCGCAGAGGTAAAAGGGAGCATTCAAAAAGGCAATATACCTTTAAAAGAAGGGCAAAAATTCAACAAAGGCGATTTGCTTTTAAAAATTGACGATACCGAGGCAAGGCTGCGGTTAAAGTCTAAGAAGAGCACTTTCATGAAAAAAATCGCTACCATTTTACCTGATTTCAAAATGGATTTTCCTGAGAGTTTTGAGGCTTGGCAGCAGTATTTCGAAAATATAGATTTGGATAAACCTTTGCAGGCGCTACCTCAATATAAAAACAACAAAGAGAAAACCTACCTGGCAACTAAAGATATTTTTACAGACTTTTACGATATTCGGTCAGAAGAATTCAACTTGAGCAAGCATCATATGTACGCGCCGTTTTCTGGTACCATTACCGAGGTATCGCTTTACCCCGGCACTTTCGTAAATATGGGCAGCAAAGTGGCCAAAATTATTGAAAGCAATAACTTGGAGCTAAAGGTAGCCATACCTGTAGAAGATATAGACTGGATCAAAATCGGAAAGACCATTGACATTACCAATAAAAACGCCACCAAAAAATGGAAAGGAAAAGTACAGCGCATTGGCGATTTTGTAAATGAGAACACACAAGCAATAGATGTTTTTGTACAACTTTATCCCAAACAAGAAAAAGTATACGAAGGCATGTACCTCAAGGCAGAAATGCCCGGCGAAACCATTAGCAAAGGAATGGAAATACCGAGGAATGCGATTTTCAATAACGCTCAAGTCTACACGGTAAAAGACAGTTTGCTAAAGGTACAAAATGTGACCATACACAAAATCAATTCTGAAACGGTGGTTTTCTCTGGTTTAGAAGAAGGCAGCGAGGTTGTAGTAGAGCCCTTGATCAACGCTTACAACAATATGAAGGTGAGCATCATAAGAGAAAAAATCAATGTGGAGAATGCGGTAAGTGCCTTATGATATTTGTGGATTTGTGTATTCGTCAATTGAAAGTTAATCAATAAATATAACCCTAGGTTTTTCGCCCACGAACCTCCACGCTTCTAGTACTGTGAGCCACCGGGCTGGGACAAAAGAAAATTCAATTCAAAAAATCAGGATCAATTCCTACATACTATCTCAATATGAGACATATTATAGAATACTTTGTAAAGTATAAGATCATGGCCAACCTGCTTATCGGTTTTACCGTGTTGGCAGGAGGTGCTAGCTTACTTCACACCAAAAAATCATTTTTTCCCGAAACTAAAACACGGCAAATAAACATACAGGTAGCTTACCCGGGCGCCTCGCCCGAAGAGATGGAAGAAGGTGTTACCCTCAAAATTGAAGAAGCCATCCATAACATTCCCGGTATTGATGAACTCACCTCTACTTCATCTGAAAATTCGGCCAATATTACAGTAACCACTTTAAAAGGTTATGATATTGACGAAGTTTACACCGAGATGAAAAATGCGGTGGATCGCATCAACTCTTTTCCGGGTGGTGCAGAAAGGCCCGTAATCTTTAAGCAGAAACCCCGCTCTATGGCCATGTGGATCGGGTTAACAGGAGACACCGATTTGGCCACCTTAAAAAGATACGCCGAAGAAATTGAAGACGATTTATTGGCTTCAAGAGTGGTTTCTCAACTGGTTTTAATGGGCTATCCTAACAGAGAAATATCCATAGAAGTGAGCGAAGACGATTTGCTCAGGTACGACCTTACTTTTGATCAAGTGGCCAATACGGTACGCATGAACAACATGGATATTTCCGCAGGCTCGATCAAAGGCAGCAGCGAAGAAATCCTGATCCGTTCTCGTGCTAAGGAAACCACTGCTGATTTAATCGGGGAAATTGTTTTACGCGCCAACCCCGATGGCAGTAAGCTTTTACTAAGAGAAGTGGCAACCATTAAGGAACAGTTCGAAGACGTGCCTTTTAAGGCTACGTTAAATGGCAAAGAGGCCGTTTTTATCAGGGTTGACAAACTACCCGAAGAAGACATAGAAGAAATTTCCAAATACCTCAATAATTACATAGCCGAGTTCAATGCCAGTCATCCATCACTTGAGTTGGTGAGCACTTTCAATTTTTTCGATATGCTCAAACAGCGCCTTGCCATGTTGTACGAAAATGGTGGCGCAGGTTTGTTCTTGGTTATTCTTTCATTAGGATTATTTTTAAGTGTGCGCCTTTCTTTTTGGGTGGCTTGGGGCATTCCTTCATCTTTCTTGGGCATGTTTGTGTTGGCACAGTTTGTAGGCATCACCATCAACATGATTTCACTTTTCGGGATGATCCTAGTGGTTGGTATTTTGGTTGACGACGGCATTGTAATCGCAGAAAATATTTATGCTCATTTTGAGAAAGGGAAAAATCCATACCAAGCTGCGGTAGATGGCACCATGGAAGTTCTTTCTGCGGTAACTACCTCGATTTCTACAACCATTGTTGCCTTTTTACCGCTACTTTTACTTGATGGCACATTAGAGTTTTTCTTTGAAATGGCCACTGTAGTGGTTTTATCCTTACTTTTCTCTTTGGTTGAAGCCTTTTTTGTGCTACCTGCCCACTTGGCAAGCAAGCACGTACTTCGCTCTAAAAACCGCTCAAGTAAAGTAAGAAACACGCTAAACAAGGGCATCTCTTTTTTAAGAGACAAAGCCTTTGGCAAAGCTTTACAACTCACCATGCAAAACCGCTTTGTTTCTATGGCCATTATTTTTGCCTTGTTCCCTATTACTTTTGGTTTGCTTGGTGGAGGCATCATAAAATCTACCTTTTTCCCCAATATCCCTTTTAGTAGCATCAACATCAACCTAGAATTTAAATCAGGTACTAGAGAGGCGCTAGTAGAAAAACACATCCAAGATTTTGAAGACAAAATATGGCAAGTGAACCAAGATTTAAAAAAGGAATACAACGACACTACAGACTTTGTAAAATTTACCTTTGCCAACATAGGCAGCACCAATGATGGAAGCGGTGGTGCAGGTGGACATTTGGGCTCCATCAATGTATTTCATAGAGAATTGGACGGGGATCCTATTTCTAGTTTTCAGTTGGCAGACCGATTTAGAAAAGCCATAGGAAAAGTGCCCGAAGCAGAGAAACTGACCATTGGTGGTAGCAATCGCTTTGGCAAGCCAGTATCTGTTAGATTGATGGGCAAAAATTTTGAAGAACTCACCAAAGCCAAAGAGTTTTTAAAAGCGGAGCTAAGAGAAATACCTGAATTAAAAGAAGTAAACGACAACATTACCATAGGCAAAAGAGAACTGCAGTTAGACCTTACCGAACAAGCTTACTTTTTAGGTTTTACCCATAATGAAATTTCTAAACAAATAAGGCAAGGCTTTTTTGGCGAGGAAGTACAACGCTTGCAAAAAGGCACTGATGAAGTAAAAGTTTGGGTGCGCTATCCTCAATCTGGCAGGGCCAATGTAGGTAAGCTAGATGATATGAAACTGAAATCTGGTGATAGGGAATTTACCTTGAGCGAACTGGTAAATTATTCTGTAGGAAGAGGCGTGGCTGACATTCGCCATTACAGTGTATCAAGAACGGTAACTGTAGAAGCCGATATGTTGGATCCCTACGGCGAAGTGCCCCCTATTTTAGAAAAGGTAAGAAATGATATTGTGCCTCAAATGCAAGCGCAATTCCCTGGGGTAAACATAGATTATGGAGGCCAAGCCAGAGAAAGTGCACGTGCAGGCCAAGAATTAGGGCTTTATTTTGGTGGTGCTTTTTTGGTGATGTTCCTTTTGATCACGCTCAACTTTAAGTCTTTGTACCAAGCTACTTTGGTAATGTTTATGGTACCTGTTGGTTGGATTGGAGCTATTTTAGGTCACGGCATACAAGGCATACCCGTTTCTATACTCAGCGCATTGGGCATGATTGCCCTCTCAGGCGTAATCATTAATGATGCGGTAGTGTTTTTGGATAAATACAATAGAAATCTACTGAGCGGAATGACCGTAAAAGAAGCTGCTTTTGACGCAGGCATCTCAAGATTTAGACCTATTTTGCTTACCTCCTTAACCACTGTTTTAGGCTTATTCCCATTGCTGATAGAAACCAGTTTTCAAGCTCAGTTTTTAATACCTATGGCGGTGTCTATTGCCTTTGGCGTACTCATAGGCACATTCATCATTCTCCTTTTCTTCCCAGTTTTGATTGTATTCTTTAATGATATAAGGATTACCCTCGCTTGGATATGGACAGGTAAAAAGCCAGCCAGAGAAAAAGTGGAACGCGTGATCATAGACAAAGAGAAAGAAAGGATTTTTGCCTAAATAAATATGATAAGAGGATTTATGGAGGCACATGACTTATCTCTAACCTTTAAATGCATTAGCATAAAGAAAGATGTTGTTTAGGGAATTAAACATGCTGTTGGTCATAACAGATTTATCTTTAGGTAGCTAGCTGTTAATTTCGCAGCTTAAATTAGCAACAAAAGCCTTTTAAAAAGGCTTAACATAAAGCACAGAAAATTATAAAAATGAAATACATCAAACCATTACTAATATTTACACTTTTCATTCTTGTCCATTTAGAAGGAGTTGCACAGCAAAGCTTATCCCTTTCAGATGCCATACAAATGGGACTAGAGAACAATTACAGCATCCGCATAGAGGAAAAAACAGTAGAAATCAACACGAACAATAATAATTGGGGTGAAGCTGGCAGGTTCCCGAGTATAAATCTAGAACTATCGCAAAACAATAACTGGCGAGATATACAAAACCCTGCGTCTTTCTTGCAGGGTACGATACAGACCAATAACATCAATCCAGTAATTTCTTTAAACTGGAATTTGTTCGATGGTTTTAGGGCCAACATTACCAAGAGCAGGCTAGAAAAACTGCAACAAGAGTCTGAGGGCAATGCAGACATTGTGGTGCAAAATACCGTACAGTCCATTATTTTAGGGTATTATACTGCAGTTTACGAAAGAGAGCGAATAGATGTATTAGAAACCACCCTAGATGTATCTAGAGACCGTTACGAATATGTGCTTTTAAAGAAAGAGCTCGGAAGCGCTGTAACCACCGACGTACTTTTAGAAGAAGGCAACTACCTTACAGATTCCCTCAATCTCATCAATCAAAAAAATGTATATAGAAATGCTGTTAGAGATCTAAACATCCTATTAGGCATAGAAGATGTGGAGCAAGACTACAACTTTACAGATTCTTTAGAATTTGATGCAGCCGACTATACTTTTGACGATCTTTATAACAAGATGATGGACAACAATGCCAATCTAAAAAAGGAATACATTTCTCAAGCGATTCTAAAAGAGAACATTGGTTTAGCAAAAGCAGATATGTACCCTACCTTTAATGTAAGGGCTGCCTATTCTTATGACCGCAACAGACAAGATTTAACAGGCTCAAACCTTTCTGATAGGGCCGGTGCAACAAGCTTGGTTAATACGGCAAGAACTACCAACTCTGGTTTAAACTTTACAATAAGTTACACATTATTTAACGGAGGTAGAGTAAAGAGGGCCATTAAAAATGCCTATACCAATTATGACATTGGTCAACTCAGAACCGAAGACCTCAAACTATCGCTTTCTAGGGATTTGGCCTCAGAATATGATTTGTACAATTCTAGAAAAGAACTTAAGGGTATTGCCCTGAGAAGAAAAAATGCTGCCGAACAAAATCTAGAATTGAGTAGAGAGCAATTTAAGACAGGTACCATTAACTCATTTGATTTTAGAGCAGTACAGGTCAATTATCTTAATGCAGCGCTAACCGACCTACAAGCCACTTATAATCTAATTGACTCCAACACTTCTTTGCTTAGATTAACAGGTGGGATTTTAGAAGAGACAGAACAATAAATTGTAGAGAAAAGCAAAAAAACAATATTCTAAAATCACCCTAGCTTAATATAATATTTCGGGCTAGGGTGATTTTTTTTGCCTCTACAAAAGCTAAAAGTCAAGGGCTTTGTAGTCATTGTCGGCTTTTAGCTCTTTCTCAGCGCTTCGATTTCTTTCATCAGCTTTTCGGCTTCCTCAGACTTTTTAGCATAGGCCTGAATGTCACCTTTTCGCTGCAGCTCAGTGGCTTCTTCCATCAATTTCTGATATTGCTTTTGTAACTTTTTAGTAGGGTCTTTTTTTCCGAATAGTCCAAACATAGTTTTTAAATATTTTTAGATGTAACAGCATGTATGGACTAGTGTTTAAATTATACGTCCTTCTAATAACCCTTGTATAAGATTGTTTTGAATTACAATTTTCCAATGATTTTTTAAAATTGGAATAGATACATGTGAACCTCATTGATCTAAAGCTCCGTATCATTTAAAAAAAAACTTTATTGTGGGGATTAAGATTTGTTAATAATGATATAATTTTATCCAATCGCCTACCCCATATATTTACAAAAATTTACTCTTATGAAAAGGTCGTTATCTTGCATCAGCTTTTGCTTATTTCTTTTATTTACGCAATTAGGCTCAAGAGCACAAGAAGTAGAAGATTTACTCGCCAAATACACCTCTGAAAATGGCACCGGTTACATGCAGCCTTTTGCAAATGCCTTTGGGGCAAATCTAAACAGTGGTTTTTTCCATAATGCCTACATCCCTAAAAAAGGATTTAGAATGCAAATTGGATTGGTTACCACGCTTGCGCTCATAAAGGACGAAGATAAGGTCTTTTCTGCTACTACTGATGATTTCTTCACCCCGCAAACTACAATTGAGGCACCCACTATATTTGGCAGTACCGAAGGAGTAAGTGTTGAAGGAGATGGCGGCACGGTTTATAATTTTCCTGGTGGTTTATCTGTAGATATGTTACCGTTGGCCGTACCGCAGGCTACATTGGGCGGTTTGTTCGGTACTGAAGTTTTGGTCCGTTTCTTTGCTGCAGACTTGGGGGAGGATGTAGGGAAGTTAGACTTACTTGGTTTAGGGGCAAGGCATAGCATAGACCAATATTTACCCGATAATTTTCCGGTGTCTATAGCAGTGGCCTATTACTGGCAAAAACTTTCTTTAGAGAACTTTGTAGAAAATGAAACAAGTTTTATTGCCGCACAAGCAAGCTTTAGAAAAGGACCGTTGATCATTTACGGTGGCCCCGGCTATGAATCTTCTAATATGGTGATTTCCTATACTTTTGAGTCAGGAGATGTTTCTGAAGAAATCGTGCTCGATCTTGAGAGTAACAACTCCCTCAGATTTACAGCCGGTCTGGCTTTGCAATTAGGCCCCTTATATATAAACACAGACTACAATGTAGGCAATCAAAATATACTTGCAGCTGGTTTGGGCTTTACATTTGGTAAGAACAAAAAAGACTTTGCCATAAACCCCAACAATTTTGAGTAATGGTTAAATGAATTAATTTAAGAAATATGGTATTCAATAAAATAAAGTATTACAGGTACACCCTCATCTCACTGGTGCTTTCTGTTCTTTTATTTTCTTCTTGCGAGGAAAAAGCTTTCAATTTTGTTTTAAACATCGATGATACTTATGAATTTGATATTTTTGATGATGGCATATTTTCTGTAGCCACTGAAATTAGTCAGTCAGCTATATTAGAAGATATAGAAATTGAAAGCGATGCCGAAATAGAAGATGTCAATATTGAAAGCTTTGCAGTAAGAGTAACAACCTTAAATGGCAATGCAGCAGAGGGCGTAAGTTTAAATGGTTACATCTATCCAAATGGAGATATTAATGAAACACCAATACCTGTATTTGAAAATTTGGTAGTTAATGGCAATGAAGCTAGCAATTTCATTTCTATTGACCAATTAAACAATGCTGGCATCAACGCATTTGCAAGTAAACTACTTGGTTATATCAACGAAACAGATATAGAAGACTTTGCTTTCCAATTAAATGGCACATCTTTACCTAGTGGGAGTAATATCGCTGCTACCGTTGAACTTAAAATGCGGGCTACTGTAAAGTTCAAAGAAAATCTAGAAGTACCATTCTTTATGGGCGACGAATAGAATAATATTTTAAGGCGTAAATCCCTTACGGTTTAGTGAAGTAAGTTTGTGTATATCCTCTTTTAGGAAAACCAAACTTACTTTATATGCTAGCTATAATTATTAATTCTGAGTTATTTCAATTATTTGAAAGCCCTTCTAAGTCGCTACCAACTTATTCTTTTTTGTTGAGCATCATGCATCTTTTTGTGATGTTACCTTTAATGCTCTTTTCCAAAGACAAAAAATCTGAACAAGCAGCAAGAAAATTCATTCGCTATAACAAAGAGTTAGAATTCACCATAAGAAAAGAAGGCAGAGAATCTATTATAATATTGAAACAAGAATATGAAGATAAAGACAAAACCAAAAAAAGTTAAGGAGCAATCACTCCAGACCCTATCAACTCATCTTCTTGATACCAAGCCGCAAATTGCCCGGGCGTTATGCCCTTTTGCTGATTCTCAAAAATAATGTAGAGACCATCTCCTTCTCTGTAAAGCTCAGCAGGTTCAAGTGCTTGTCTATATCGTATCCTTACCAAATACTCCTTCGATTCGCCCACATTTAAAGCCTTATCTTCTCTAATCCAGTGTATTTCGTCTTTTTTAATGAACAACCCATATCTGAACAAACCCGGATGCTCTGTTCCCTGCCCTGTATAAATGATGTTTTTCTCAACATCAGTGGCAATCACAAAAAGCGGTTTTGGCGTACCGCCTACATGCATACCTTTTCTCTGACCTATTGTAAAAAAATGGGCGCCTTGGTGCTTGCCTACCAGTTTGCCGTCAGATTCGCTAAAAACATAAGCGCTAGTTAGTTCTTTCAAATCATCTGTAGTATTTACCGACCCATTTTTCCTTGGGGATAGCACCTTACTTTCAACAGGTATCTCTATGATTTCTCCTTCTTTGGGCTTTAACTTTTGCTGTAAAAACTCAGGCAGCCTTACTTTACCAACAAAACATAGGCCTTGGGAATCCTTTTTGTCCGCTGTAACAAATCCTTCAGCTGCAGCTATTTTCCTAACTTCCTGCTTTGTAAGATTTCCAACAGGAAACAAAGCTTTTGCTAGTTGTTCTTGCTTCAATTGGCACAAAAAATAGCTCTGATCTTTGTTTTTATCTTTGCCCGCCATGAGCCTGTAAATTTCCTTATCCCCTACCTTAAAAACCTCCTTCCTACAGTAATGCCCCGTAGCAACATAATCTGCCCCTAACTTCAATGCCGTTTCTAAAAAAACATCAAATTTTATTTCTCTGTTGCATAAAACATCAGGATTGGGCGTACGCCCAGCCTCGTATTCTGCAAACATATAATCAACTATACGCTCCTTGTATTCCTTACTCATATCTACAGTCTGAAAGGGAATACCGAGCTTTTGAGCTACTAATAATGCATCATTGCTATCTTCCAACCAAGGGCATTCATCGCTGATGGTCACTGAATCATCGTGCCAGTTTTTCATAAAAAGACCGATAACCTCATATCCAGCTTTTTTTAAAAGAAAGGCTGCTACGCTCGAATCTACCCCTCCCGAGAGTCCTACTATTACTCTTTCCATAATGCTACAAAGAATTTGATAAACAAATATTAACTGTACTTGTATGCAAACATTTATTTAAATACCCATATTCGCTTAAAATCATTAGGAAATGAGCAAAAAAAATGGCACACATTATGTAAGATTTTATATTTAATTCAATAGATTATTGTTTATTTTACGCGTGACTATTTTATAGCTTTGCTAATATTAATTCTATAATATCACATCTATTATCTTAAAAGTTCAATCATATTACCAGTAACCTTCATTTCTATGAAAAACACGTATCTAAGTTTATTTAAAAACACTACAATATCATTCAAGAAACTCCTGTTTCTGCTGATGGCGTTGTCCCTATCGCATACGGGGCAGTTGTATGCAAATGAAAAAACAACTCCTGTAAAATCAAACAATGTCCCAATTCCGGCAGGTAAAG
>CAKZMZ010000608.1 GCA_937129345.1 uncultured Thalassovita sp.
CACCGCCCAATACCAATTTGTGGGATAAAGAAGAAAAAAACATCCATTCAAACACCAAAGAATTGTACTGGGATTATTCAGGAAAAGGATACGTAACGGCCAATACCGCCAATTCTAAGGCAGTAGTTGGTTTTACCAAAGGCAAGGAAATCATGCTGGGCGATATCTCCATACAAACAGAAAATGAATTTGCCATTATTCTCATCACCGCTTTAGAAAAAGACAAAAGCTTGGCAGCTTCTAAAAAAATATTGGTTACAACGCTTGCCCGCGCTGCCAATACAGGCATGCTTTACAACAGTGAGCATACGGAAATTTTAGAAGTAGGCGAAGCACCTATTTTACTTGAGCCCGTTGATGTAAGCATTGATTTTTCCTCAGTATTAAAAAGTAAGCCTACCGTGTATGTGCTTGATCATGTGGGCAGAAAAACAAAGAAAACGATTACTATGGAAAGCAATGCTGTTGAGTTGGCAGGAACAGCAAACAAAGCAATCTACTATCTGATCGAATTAGAGTAACCAATGGGAGTGGACATACTTTTGGTCAAACATTCCCTCTTTAAATGTTTAAGGTTTAAAAGAGAATCTTAGATTTGAACATTTAAAGTCAATCTGTAGCAATGAAAACAACAACAATTAGATTAGGGGGCGTACCTGAGCATTTTAATTTACCGATTCATCTGGCTATTGAAAATGGTATTTTTGATGCGAATGGCATAAACGTAGCATGGACAACCTACCAAGGCGGAACCGGGCAAATGACCAAAGCCCTGAGAAACAATGAAACTGATGCCTGTATTTTGTTGACCGAAGGCATCATCCATGACATCATTGCTGGCAATCCGAGTAAAATTATTTCAGCCTATGTAACTTCTCCACTGATTTGGGGAATCCATACAGGTATTAAAAATGTTTTAGAAAAACATAAAGACATTTATGACAAACAATACGCTATTAGCCGGTTTGGCTCGGGTTCTCATCTTATGGCAATAGTTGATGCAACCACACAGGAAAAGGAATTATCTAGCGAACAATTTACAGTGATCAAAAATCTAGGGGGCGCCCTACAGTCCTTAGAAAATCTTTCCACCGATGTTTTTTATTGGGAAAAATTTACGACCAAACCCTACGTAGATGCAGGCCAATTAAAAAGGGTAGGGGAATTCTTAACGCCTTGGCCTTGCTTTGTGATTGCTGCTACTGATAACATCCTCAAACGTGAGCCAGAAGCTGTAAAGACCTTCCTCCAAATAGTGCATACGCAGTGCGAACAATTCATGAAAACAGACAGCCATCTCCCTCTCGTGGCAAAAAGGTATGATCAAAAACCTGAAGATGTACAAGCATGGTTTAGTGCTACCCAATGGGCAAGCGATAGCAAGGTAGATAATGGCATGATTGCCAAAGTAATTCAGTACCTCGAATTGGCCAACATGGTTGAGGCAGATGCCAATATTCCCGATTTGGTTTGGAGAAATTAAAGTAGGCTTCTTTTAAGTTCTGTGCGCCGGGGATCTAGGGTAAAAGTCTCCATAGCTTTTAAAACCTCTTAGCATTGGTCATGGAACGAAAGATAATTGCGTATCTACCCTGGTTCATCATCAGTACTGATTATTATTTACCATCCCAACAAAATAATTTCTAAATTAGGATATCGAAAAAAACAGATAGCAAGATAAGATGTCATTTACCTACTCCGACTTATGTCTCTAATAGAATCCCTCAAAAGAGTTGAAGGTATGGAAAGTGTTCCTGAGGCTCAATTACAATGGCTCATACAAAAAAGTAGCCACCAGAAAATTAATTCGGGCGAGCTGATCTTTAAACCTGGCGACCCCATTGATAAATTGATCATTATTCTAAAAGGAGACTTTAACCTGAAAGTGCAAAGAGATAATCATTTTAAGATAGTAGGTAAATTTTCAGCAGCTTCTATTACGGGTCTATTGCCCTATTCTAGAGCGACTACCGCAAGAGGATATGCAGAAGCACTGCACGATGCAGAGGTACTCATTCTAGAGAAACAATGGTTTACAGAAATGATCAACCAATGCCACGATTTAACCACTGTTTTTGTACAAGCCATGAGCAGCCGCATCAGACAATTTACCAAACGCGAGCAGCAAGACGACAAAATCATGGCGCTAGGCAAATTGTCTGCAGGCTTAGCACATGAGTTGAACAATCCTTCAGCTGCTGTGGTAAGGAGTTCTCAAGAACTACTCAAACATTTAAAGTTAAGCCCAAATAGGTTTAAGGAGGCCATTAAAATAGACTTATCTGATGCTCAGATAGACCGTATTAATGAAAGCATATTTTCCAAAATACAAGCAGGCTCAAAGACTCTTACTTTAATGGAAAAGTCAGAGTTGGAAGATGATCTAATGGATTGGTTCGAAGACCATAACATCAATGGCGGTGATGAAATAGCGGAAACTTTTGTAGAATACGGCATTGAAGTAGAGGATTTAGAATACATCGTTGAAAATGCCTCCCCTGAATATTTGGCTCCTATTTTTGGTTGGATCAATCAATTGTTGACTACGGAAAAACTGGTGAGCGAAATAGAAGACGCCTCCAAAAGAATCAACGATTTAGTAAAATCTATCAAGAGCTATACGCATATGGACCAAGCGCCCGAAAAAGCGTCTACTGACATCCACATTGGCCTTGATAATACATTGAAGATCTTTAACCACAAACTAAGAGGAATAGATGTGGTCAAAAACTACCAAGAAGATTTACCCCAACCTGAGATTTTGGCGGGGCCTATTAACCAAGTGTGGACCAACCTAATAGACAATGCCATAGATGCAATGGAAAATCAAGAGGTAAAAAAACTAACAATCACTACAAAAAAAGAAGGCGACTTTGTAAATGTAATCATTCAAGATACGGGCAGCGGAATACCCCAAGAAATGATCGACCAAATATTTGATCCTTTTTTTACTACCAAACCCATCGGTAAGGGCACAGGACTAGGTTTAGAGTTTGTGCAGCAAATCGTAAAAGTGCAACACAATGGGGCAGTATATGTAGATTCTAAACCGGGAGATACTAAGTTTACCATTTGTTTCCCTATTCATCCTAAAACTTAATAAGCTGATATCCAATTAATACAGAAATGAAAAAACCAATTATATTTTTAGTAGACGACGACATGGCAGTACTGAAATCGGTACAAAGAGATGTTCGTTCTGCTTACAGAAAGGAGTATAAAATTATGGCGACTCAGTCTGCTAACGAAGCGTTGGAGGCTTTAACAGAATTAAAGAAGAAAGGAGAAACGGTAGCCCTGTTTTTAAGCGATCAACGCATGCCCGAGATGCTAGGAGTCGATTTTTTAGAAAAGGCCAAGGCCTTGTATCCCGAAGCCAAGCGCATTTTACTTACTGCTTACTCTGATACAGAAGCCGCAATCAAGGCCATTAATGATGTGCAACTCGACTATTATTTATTAAAACCGTGGAATCCGCCAGAAGAAAAACTATATCCTGTGCTTAATGACCAACTAGAAGAGTGGCAATACCATTACAAACCAGCTTTTAGCGGTATCAGAATAGTTGGCTACCAATGGTCCCCCAAATCGCATGAAATCAAAGATTTTCTGTCGGGGAACTTAGTGCCCTATCAATGGCTAGATATAGAAACCGAAAGCGAGGCTAAAGAACTGCTTGAACTCAATAAACTGGAACGCAAAGATTTACCTGTAGTTTTCTTTGAAGACGGCAACTATATTTCTAATCCTAGCACCTTACAAGTGGGTGAAAGAGCGGGTATGTCTGGACATGCAAAGCAAACAATGTATGATGTGGCCATTATTGGCGCAGGGCCAGCCGGTTTGGCCGCTGGCGTTTATGGAGGCTCTGAAGGCCTCAATACCTTGTTGATAGAAAGGCGGGCACCTGGTGGCCAAGCAGGTACCAGTTCTAGGATTGAAAATTATTTGGGCTTCCCTAAGGGGCTAAGTGGTTCAGAACTCTCTAGGCGTGCTATGGCCCAAGCAAGTCGTTTCGGCATAGAGATTTTGGCTCCACAAGAAGTAACATCTATTGAACTAAAAGGCAACTATAAAGTAATCTTTCTAAAAGACGGTTCTACCGTTAACGCCAAGGCAGTAATCATTACCAGTGGGGTAGATTATAGAAAGCATCCTGCCGAGGGCATTGATCAATTTACGGGGGCAGGTATTTATTACGGGGCGGCTACTACAGAAGCAGGTGCCTGCAAAAATGGCGATGCCTATATTGTAGGTGGAGGCAATTCTGCAGGACAAGCCGCTATGTACCTATCAAAATTTGCCAACAACATTTACATAGTGATTAGAAAACCGGATTTAACTAGTAGCATGTCTAGTTATTTAATTGATCAGATTGCCGCTACGCCAAATATTACTGTTTTGGGCAATACAGAAATTACCCAAGCAAAAGGAAATGAGCGCTTAGAGCAGGTTGTATTGAAAAATAATTTAGATGGTAAGGAGGAAACCAAAGCCGCCTTGGCACTTTTCATTTTTATAGGTGCCAAACCAATGACTGATTGGATAGGAACTGACTTGCTAAGAGATAAAAGAGGGTTTATTGAAACAGGGCAGGCACTTAATAAATACAGTGCTTTTAAGAAAAACTGGAAATTAGACCGTGAGCCGCTTATGTTAGAGACAAGCATCTCAGGGATTTTTGCTGCAGGCGATGTACGGGCAGGCGCCATGAACCGTGTAGCTTCTGCAGTTGGCGAAGGCTCTATGTCCATTAAAATGGTACATGAATATTTGGCTATGAACTAAGTTTGGCCAAAAAGCATAATCTTCTATTTGATTTTACGGTTTGCACTTTGCCTTGCAGTAATAGCAAAGTGCAGGCGCCTCTTTACTGAAAACCGTTTTTGTTTTAAAGAATCAATATTTCACTTGATACGTATTGATTTGTAGTCCATCTGAGTAAAGTTTTGTTTCTACAACGCTACCTTTTACCGACGCGTTACTTTTTCCAAAAAGGGGAGTGCCCCCGCCCAATATTACGGGATTGATTTTTAGTTTCAGTACATCAATCAATTGGTTTTCTAAAAGCCAACCAGCAAAGATTCCGCCACCACACAGGTAAATATCGGTTTCAGAACTCTCCCTAATTCTTTCGATTGTGTTTACTTCGGGCTTAACGACTTGAACCTTTTCGTGAGCATCTTCAAAACTAAGCTTATCAGAAAAAATATAGTGCTGCATGTGAGGATAGGCAGGTTGCCCAGCAGGTAGGCCAAACTTATAGCCAAATTCATAAGTGCTTCTGCCCATGATCACTGTTTTAAACTGCTGCAAATCTGCGAGGTATTGCTGCACGCCTTCCCCTTGAGCGACAAACTTGCTTATGTCTTCATTAGGTCCTGCTATGTATCCATCTAAGGAGGTAGCTACGTAATAAATAATTTTCTTCATACTGTTTTAATTGGTCAAAAAATATATACTAAAGTGAAAGTGGTTTGGGAATTTTCATAGTAAAAAGTTTGCGATGGGAACACCATCCGGTGGGGCACCATCCGGTGGTTATGATGTTTGCTTTGTCTCAAACCATTTCTTGTTGAGTATATTGATGCCAAAAAGGAGCAATAATTTTACGCCTATTTTTGGTAAATTTAGAGGCTTGTTCAATAAGCTCAAAGCCAAAAATACATGTAAGGTATCTAATATGGATAAAAGGCACTTTTTCTAATGCGATACCGCGAGCTTAAATTACCTTTCAGCTTTTTGTATTTTGTTAGGTTAATAAGCACATGATATAATTACACCGCTCTTGTATAGTAGATTAATCAAACACATAACAGTTGATTGATTTTTTTATAGCTTTGGCAGCAAATGAACCTACATTATTAATTACTGAAAAAAAATGAAGAGATTTTTTTTACTATCGCTATTGGTGTTCAGTTGTTTGGCAACGCAAGCACAAGCTATTTACGAAGACGAAAGATATGTGCCAGAAACCGACCCTCTTGTTTTAGACAAATTGGGAGAATGGCAAGACATTAAATTTGGTCTATTAATGCATTGGGGTGCTTACAGCCAATGGGGTATTGTAGAATCTTGGTCCATCTGCCCGGAAGATTACGGATGGTGCGAAAGAAAAAAAGGGAGCAATCCTCAGAATTATTACGAGTATGTAAAGGAATACGAAGGCCTCAAAAATACTTTTAACCCCGTAAATTTTGAACCATCTGATTGGGCCAAGGCAGCCAAAGAAGCGGGCATGCGTTACATGATTTTCACTACTAAGCACCACGACGGCTTTTGCATGTTCGATTCGAAATACACCGATTATAAAGTGACCGATGCAGGCTGCCCATTCAATTCTCATCCTAAATCGAATATTACCAAAGAGATCTTTGATGCCTTTAGAGCAGAAGACATGTGGGTAGGCGCTTATTTTTCTAAACCAGATTGGCATCACGAAAATTATTGGGACCCGTATTTCCCGCCTTTTGATAGAAACGTTAACTACGATCCTGCTCTTTATCCAGAAAAATGGGAAAAATATGTGCAGTTTACCCAAAATCAGATTTTAGAATTGCTGACAGATTATGGTAAGGTGGATATTCTTTGGCTAGATGGAGGATGGGTCAAAAAAAGAGATGATCAAAACATAGAAGAAAACTACACCGCCAAGTTTGAAGAAAACAGCGCGGGAAATGGCTTTATTAAACACAGGGTGGTTAATCAGGATATCAGAATGGACGAATTGGTGGAAAAGGCCAGAGAGCAACAGCCCGGTTTGATCGTAGTAGACAGGGCTGTTTATGGCAAAAACCAAAACTACCTCACTCCTGAAAATAGAGTACCAGAAAAAGCCTTGCCCTATCCTTGGGAATCTTGTATCATTTCTGGTGGCGGTTGGTCTCATACACCCAATGCAAAATATATGTCTGGATATGAAGGAGTGCAAATGCTGGTAGATATTGTAGCTAAAGGCGGTAACCTGTTATTGAACATTGCGCCTTCTCCAAAAGGGGAGTGGCAGCAAGGTGCTTATGATCTTTTAGGAGAATATGGCGAATGGATGTCTGTGAACAGTGAAGCCATTTATGAAACCAAGGCGTTAGCACCCTTTAAAGTTGATAATATCTGCATGACCCAAAAAGAGAATGGGGATACCTACTTTTTTTACATGGCAGATGAAAACGAAGAACAATTACCCGCCAAGATTTATGTAAAATCTCATAGGCCTAAAAAAGGAGGAAAGGTAACGCTCTTAGGTTACGACAGGCCTCTTAAATGGGAGCAAACCTCAGGAGGTTTTGCCGTGAGCATCCCCAAGCGTTTACAGCAAAACCCTCCGTGTAATTACGTTTGGACTTTAAAAGTATCTGACTTAGAGGATTAGTCTCTATTTTAAGCTTGCCAAAATCTTAAAATTAGGGTTTAACCCCATATTTGTCCCGAGGATTTCTTCGTAACGAGGTCTATTGCTGTGTCGCTTTTTTGCGGATTTACCAGCAATAGACCTTAAATAATCGAGCTTACAGCACACTCATAAATGCCTATTCTGTATTTTGGATAACAAAATACAGACTACCACTGTTCTATAAAAAATACATAACCGAAACCTACTACTGCGAGTGTGCTAAGCGCCACTTGCTAATCAGACTATTTATTAGATTTCAACCAATCGATTTGCTCATAAAAGCACCTCGACAGAAAATACTTATTTTTTATTGTCTGATTTTTTAATGAGTCACAGCTTAGCAGATATCTTAATTATTCGCAAGCATTATTTTTTAATCTTCTCTACTTATACGCATTTCATTAAGTGTTTCAACATAATATGGCAAATGCATATAAACTAGAGCACACAACAATCTCAAGACGCAATGAAGTATTATTATTCAAAAATCATTAGAGATACCGACTTTGATAAGGCGGTAGAAAAGGTAACTGCATCCTTAAAAGAACAAGGCTTCGGGATACTGACTGAAATAGACGTTAAGGCTACCTTAAAAGAAAAGATTGACCAAGATTTTAGGCCTTACAAAATCTTAGGGGCTTGCAATCCACCGTATGCTTATCAGGCATTATCAGCAGAAGACAAGATAGGCACCATGCTGCCTTGTAATGTAATTGTACAACAAACAGAGGCAGGTATAGAAGTGGCCGCCATAGATCCCGTCGCATCCATGCAAGCTGTGGAGAATAAGGATTTGCAAGCTATTGCAAATGAGATTCAGGGTAGACTTAAAAAGTCAATCGATAAGCTTTAAATTATAAAAATATGAATGTAAAGAAAGAAAAATTCAAAAAATACATAGCTATAGTAATTACCGCATTTTTTTTAGCGGCATGTAGTGCCGAACAACGTTCTTCCGACCCTTCGATGGAACAAGAGGATACGCCCGAAATGATGGAAAATAGCGAAAATGTAGACGAAATGCATGAGCTCAATGAGATGGAACATCAACACATGGAGCACCATGCAGACTCTACGCACTCCCAACACATGATGGAGAATGGTGAGCACATGGACGAAATGCATCATAACCCATAAGCGTAACTTTATGACAGATTTTTTAAAGTCGTGGGGAGAGGCTGCTTATACCTCCACCGGATTTTTTTGGATGGCACTTTGGGCCTTTGTACTTGGCTATGCCGTTAGTAGTATGATACAAATCTTTGTTACCCAAGAGCGTATGCAAAATACCATGGGTGGCAAAGATTTTAAGAGTGTTTTTCTCGGGACTTTTTTTGGCTTCATCTCTAGCTCTTGCAGTTTCTCAGCACTTGCCACTACAAAAAGCCTTTTTCAGAAAGGAGCTAGTTTTGTTTCCTCCATCGCTTTTTTGTTGGCCTCTACTAATTTGGTGATAGAATTGGGCATCATCATCTCTATTTTTTTAGGATGGCAATTTGTAGTAGGAGAATATGTTGGTGGTATCCTGCTCATAGTTTTTAGTTGGATATTGATCAAATTGATCAGACCCAACAGTTTGATAGAATATGCAAGAAAAAACCTTGGGCAAGCACATGAGCATGAGAGCACCGATAAAGCGTTAGCCGATAAATTGGCCTCTAAGGTAAGTTGGGCTAAAGTGGGCAAGCAATATGTAATGGAATGGAAAATGGTCTGGAAAGATGTGACTGTGGTCTTTACCATTGCCGGTATTATTTCAGCTTTTGTACCCGACACTTTTTTCCGCGCGCTCTTCATTAATTCAG
>CAKZMZ010000609.1 GCA_937129345.1 uncultured Thalassovita sp.
TAGATTTTTCTCCCCAAGTGCCATATAAATTATGTACTGTGTGGTCCTCGTCTGAAATGAGCGGAAAAGGCAGCTCGTGTTTTTGTATAAATTTTTGATGGCTTTTTCCAGAATCTTGGCTAACCCCGATTACTTGATAACCTTTTTCCTGCAAATCAGTATAGTTGTCCCTTAAATTGCAGGCTTGTGCAGTGCAGCCCGGCGTATTGTCTTTCGGGTAGAAATACAACACCACTTTCTTACCTTTAAAATCGCTTAATTTAATAGTGTCACCATTTTGATCTTTGGCTTCAAAATCAGGTGCTTGTTTACCTACTTCTAATTCCATGATGTATTAATTTTTTTAGTTTTTATGAATCACAACTTATCAACTAGCTGTAAGGCTTTTGGTTGCTAATATGTGGAATTACAGCTTTTACATGGCGCCTCCTGCCAGTACAATCCCAACTTGCATAAGCCCTATAACGAAGCCTAAAACGGCACCGGCCAATTCAATAAAAGAGAGCTCTTTTTTAATGACAGACATCAACAAATTCTCAAGTTTTTCATTCGAAAAGTTAATGACCCGATCGTGCACCAGTTTTTCCACATCAATTTCTTCAATCTTTCCTGTCATTTGCAACATAAGCTGTGGCACCAAATCTTCTAACATTACCTCTAGCCGATCCTTTAGCTGCTCAATTACCTTGTCGTTAAGAAACATCGCAAACATTTTGTTGCTTTCTTTAAACTTGGTCTTTAAGTAGTCGTCTACCTGTACCATTATAGCCGACTTAAGCTTGGATCTGTTGTCATCATTGTCAATTCTTTCTTTTAGAACCTTTGCCGAAAGTAAATCGTTGGCTACGATTCTGCCCAGTCTTTCTGCCAAAACAGGTTTTCTTTTAGGAAAAATGCCGTGTAGCTTAACTATGCCAAAATCCTTTTCTTCTCTTGGATAAAACAGCATTTTAATGGCCACATAGTTGGTAAACCATCCTATAGCTGCAGAAATGAAAGGTATCGCGTATATCAACATCCTTAATATGTGTTTTTAATGGTTTGCAATTATAAAGCATAATTAAAAAAAATCAATTCTTATTTGTATAAGTGGAGATTCTTTGCCTTAATACCACAAGCTTTGGTAAAGGTTTTTAATGCATTCATAAGCTAAACTTCATGAATATATAAAGCCCATTTACATTTTAATTGTAAGCCATAGTTTTATCTTTGCAATAGAAAAAACACAGTATTTTAATTTTTTAAAGATGAGTAAACTAGATATCAAACCAGGTGTAGCTACAGGTTCAGAAGTGCAAAAGATCTTTGCCTTTGCAAAAGCCAATGAATTTGCACTCCCTGCTGTAAATGTTACAGGAACAAATACCGTTAACGCAGTGCTAGAAACTGCAAGAGATTTAAATTCTCCTGTAATGGTTCAATTCTCAAATGGCGGTGCTCAATTTTTTGCCGGAAAAGGCCTTTCTAACGAAAACCAACAAGCGGCCATTGCCGGTGCGGTTTCTGGCGCACAGCATGTACACATGATGGCCGAGAAATACGGCGCTGTGGTTATTTTACATACCGATCACTGTGCTAAAAAGCTACTCCCTTGGTTAGACGGAATGCTAGACGCTGGTGAAGAATTCTATAATGTTCATGGTAAATCTCTCTACAGTTCTCATATGATAGATTTGTCAGAAGAGCCTCTAGAAGAAAATATAGAAACTTGTAAGCGCTATTTAGAACGCATGAGCAAAATGGATATGACCCTTGAGATTGAGTTAGGCGTAACAGGTGGTGAAGAAGATGGCGTAGACAATACAGATATAGATAGTTCTAAACTCTACACCCAACCTGAAGAAGTGGCCTATGCCTACGAAGAGTTAAAGAAAGTAAGCGATAAATTTACTGTAGCGGCGGCTTTTGGTAACGTTCATGGCGTTTATAAGCCTGGTAACGTTAAACTTACTCCGGTTATTCTAAAAAATTCTCAAGATTACATTAAAGAGAAATATGGAGTTGGCGATAAAGAAATCGATTTTGTTTTCCACGGTGGTTCTGGTTCTACGGTTGAAGAAATCAGAGAGGCCATTTCTTATGGAGTTATCAAAATGAATATTGATACAGACCAACAGTGGGCTTTCTGGAAAGGCGTAAAAGATTACTACAAAGACAAAGAAGGCTATTTGCAAGAGCAAATTGGTAACCCTGAGGGTGATGATGTACCCAACAAAAAATTCTATGATCCAAGAGTATGGCTAAGAAAAGCCGAGCTATCTTTTAATGAAAGATTAAAGCAAGCCTTTGAAGATTTAAATAACGTAAATACGCTGTAAAATCTAAATTTTTAATCAGTTAAGGCTGTTCCTTAGTGGTACAGCCTTTTTTTGTTGTAAGGCAATTCATATGACAAAAATAACTATCGTGTAATCCCTT
>CAKZMZ010000610.1 GCA_937129345.1 uncultured Thalassovita sp.
ACCTTTTTGGCTTGGAAAATAGAATAACGCCCACATTAAGACATTCGCCCCTTTCTACCTTGGGAACCAATCGAATAATAGAAAACTCGTATGTAACTCTATCTTGCATCTTGCGCTTCTTTTGCTAGCAAATCAATTCTATTGAGCCTAGAATCTAAAAATCGTATGTAAGCGGCCCTCATTTCTTCTGGTGACAAAGCATTTTCTTGAAGCAGCCAATCTTCAGGAATATTGGCAACAATATCTAAAATTACCTTTTTAGATATTGTTGCTCGTATCTCTTCTTTAGCAGCCTGCAACTCGGTGGCACGCTCTAAAAGTACATGCTCTTTTATTCTAGAAAAACCGCGCTCTAAATAATCTTTCCAAGTATCCCAATTATGATGAAAGTACAAACTCGCTCCGTGATCAATGAGCCATAGTTCTTTTTTCCAATTGAGCAGATTGGTGTTTTTAGCCGTACGATCTATGTTGATGATTATGCTGTCTAACAACACTACTTTAGAGGCATCTAATGAATTGGCTACTGAAATTAACGGATCATAAGTAATCGCTCCTGATAAGTAATGCAAACCTAAGTTGAGGCCTACACTAAACTTGAGTAAGTCTTGAATTTCCTCATCGGGTTCGGTTTTACTAAAGGAGTCGTCCAAATTCATAAATACCAGTTCGGGTACTTTTAGGCCCATGGCCCTTGCCAATTCACCGCCGATAAATTCTGCAATTAGGGCTTTTTTACCCTGTCCTGCACCTCTAAATTTTAGCACATATAAAAATTCATCGTCAGCTTCTACAATGGCAGGCAGTGAGCCTCCTTCTCGCAGTGGCTGAACATATTGCACTACATCTACCGTCCTGATTTCTATTTTTTGCATATTGGTTTTGTTCTGATTAAATCTAGCAGATAATTGGGTAAAACAGGCGGCAAAGTACGTTTAATCAATGCAATATTGCTGTTTTGATAAATCAATTTTAGAAAAGATGCTGTCTGATTTATGTTGAATTGGGATTTCTATATTAAAATACTTCATTCATGCCTATTCGATAAGAAAATTTCCCTTTACGGTAACAGCAAGATGATATAAATTACTAAATTGAGTAAGTTTATTATCCTAAATTAATTTAACTGTAAATATGGAAATTAGTAGAAGATCATTTTTGAAACGAACCACAATTGCGGGATCTGCCGCCATGGTTGCTCCTACCATCATCCCTTCTAAAGTATTTGGCGCTAATGACAGGATCAATGCCGCTGTGCTCGGTATCAATGGCAGAGGCAAAAACCACATTTCTGGCTTAATGAACCAAGACAATGTAATGGTTACCACCCTTTGCGATCCTGATATGAATTTGCTAAAAGAGCGCAAAAAGGAATTTAAGGATACCTACAAAGAAGATGTAAAGTTGGTACAGGATTTACGCAAGGTGATGGACGACCCCGATATAGATGTGGTTAGTATTGCATCACCCAACCATTGGCACGCACTTTCTGTAATTTGGGCTTGCCAAGCGGGTAAGGATGTGTATGTAGAAAAACCCGGCTCGCACAACATTTGGGAAGGCCGCAAAATGGTTGAGGCCGCTCAAAAATACAACCGTATTGTGCAGCATGGTGTGCAATTGAGAAGCTCTCCCGCCATTAATGAGGCGATAGAGTTGATGAGAGATGGCTATATAGGTAGAGTGTACATGTCTCGTGGTTTGGTATTCCGCTGGAGGCCGGACATAGGAGATAAAGGTTTCTCTCCTGTGCCTGATGGGATTGATTATGATTTATGGACTGGCCCTGCTCCCATGCGACCGTTTACTGAAAACCTGGTGCACTATAACTGGCACTGGCATTGGGACTACGGCAATGGCGACGTAGGCAACCAAGGCATACACGAAACCGACCTTTGCATGTGGGGCTTGGATGTAGGCCTGCCCACCAAAATAACTTCTATGGGCGGTAAATTCTTGTGGGATGATTGCAAGGAGGTACCTGAAGTGCTTACCTCTGTTTACCATTATCCTGAAGAAGATAAAATCATTCAATTTGAAGTGAGGCCATGGTGCACCAATACCGAAGAAGGTGTTACTGTTGGCAACATTTTCTATGGCGATAAGGGCATCTTGGTTGTAGATGGTTACAACAAATACAAAACCTATCTTGGTAGAAATAGAGAGCCTGGTAAATCTGGTGACGATGGCGGTGCAGAAGCAAGCGGCATGGCCCGTGGCGCAGGCGGTACCGATGG
>CAKZMZ010000611.1 GCA_937129345.1 uncultured Thalassovita sp.
TACAGGTATGAACCGTAGCTACCCCAATGTTTTGAACCAAGAGGCAGTTAGAGGTTTAGAATACAACAAGTTTGCAGAGCCTGATGGTACCACGCCTGACCACGCTGCCTTGATACCTTTCATCCGCATGGTCGCAGGCCCTATGGACTACACACCGGGCGCTTTAAAAAATGTACCCAAAGACAAGTTTAAAGTAGATTTTGACTACCCTGTAAGCCAAGGCACTAGAGCGCAACAGATAGCCATGTATGTGTTGTACGAGGCCCCGCTACAAATGCTCTCAGATGCGCCTACAGCCTACCAAAAGGAAAAAGAAACCTTAGATATGATTGCCGAAATCCCCACTGTTTGGGACGAGACACAAGCCGTAGGTGGAGAGGTAGGTGAGTTTGCGGTAATTGCCCGTAGAAAAGGAGACACTTGGTATGTGGGTGGTTTAAGCAATTGGAAAGAACGTACCGTAGCGCTCAATTATTTTTTCCTTACTGAAGACACTTACGAGGCTACAATTTTAACCGACACAGAAGAAAGTGCCACTGATGGAACAACCTATGAAGTTAGCATAGAAGATATTAAGCCTTTTGATCGCAGGGAGTACAAAATGGCACCCGGTGGGGGCTTGTACATCAAACTAACACCTAAAGACGAATGATGGTAATGGAATAGTTGTTGGACTAGTTTCCAATAAATTTAACTGAATACCATGATACATCGATCAATCTTAAACTTTTTGTATAGGACTTTTTTAATCTCTGTCTCTCTTCTTGTTTTCATTAGTTGCGATAATGATTTAAGCTCTTCTGAAGATATAAATCCTAATGGCACTTTAAAACCAACTGAAAAACCAGTTGTGGATATAGAAGGTGATAAGTTTCTTATAAACGGCATACCTACTTTTGAAGGTAGAACTTGGAACGGTTATGAAATCGAGGGCCTCCTACCCAACTCTCGCATGGTCAATGGCATTTTTGACGACGAAAATTCAGAAACCCAAGATAGATGGGCTTACCCTGATACCGATACTTGGAATCCTGAAAGAAACACCGCAGAGTTTGTCGCCGCTATGGAAAGCTGGTATCAAAAAGGCATGCTGTCTTTTACCATCAACTTACAAGGAGGTAGCCCCATGGGCTATGGCAACCAAGGTTGGATCAATACAGCCTTTGATGAAAATGGCAATCTAAAAAATGCCTATATGCAAAGACTCGAATTGATTTTAGATGAGGCAGAAAGACTGGGCATGGTGCCCATTGTTGGCCTTTTTTATTTTGGGCAAGACCAATTTCTTAAAGATGAAGCAGCCGTAAAAAATGGAGTTACTAATGCTATTAATTGGCTGCACGATAGAAATTACAAAAATGTATTGATAGAAATAAATAACGAGTGCAATGGCGCTTACGAGCATGAAATTCTTTTTCAGTACCGAGTCCATGAATTAATTACCTTGGCTCAATCTATTGAAAGAAATGGCCATCGTTTTTTAGTGAGTACCAGTTACACGGGCAAACACTTGCCCAAAAGCAATGTAGTAGAAGTGGCCGACTTTATCATTTTGCATGGCAATGGCATGGATGATCCCAACGAAATAGTACAACTAGTCAATGATACCAAACAGGTAGAAGGCTATGTGGGCCAACCCATCGTGTACAATGAGGACGACAACTATGGTTTTGAAAACGATTGGAATAATTTTGTAGCCGCCACCAGTGTGCACGCCTCTTGGGGCTTTTTTGATTACCGCAGAGGCGGCGAAGAATTTGAAAACGGCTTCCAAAGCGTGCCAGCCGATTGGGAGATCAGCTCTGACAGAAAAAAAGCCTTTTTTAACCTATTAGAAAATATTACTGGAGGAATATCCAACAGCAATTGATATGGCAAAAAGCACAGTACATGTTGTTGCAGGTATTATTTACAAAGAAAACAAAATACTCCTCTGTAGGCGCAAAGAAGGGAAACCTCAGGCTGGCTTTTGGGAGTTTCCCGGAGGTAAAGTAGAAAAAAATGAAAGCAATCAAAAGGCACTTTACAGAGAAATTAAAGAAGAATTGGGCATAGAAATTAAGGTGAAAGATTTCTATGTCCAAACTGCGTATAGTTACCCTACCTTTAATATAGTACTCTGGGTTTATACTTGTGAGTATGAGTCAGGAGAAATCAAACCCACAGACCACGACAAATTCGAATGGGTTGTTCCCCCAAAATTACCCGACTACCCACTTTCTCCCGCTGATATAGAAGTTGCTGAAAAATTGGCAAAGGCTTAAAAGAGTGTATACTTTTGACTTGCTCATTATCGTAATTTTTCTGTAAGAACCATGTTCTAGCAAAAATAGAATACCTATAAAAGGCTAATAAAAGAAAATTTCTAAAAAGAAACCATGAACAAAAAAATAATTTACATTGATATGGACAATGTACTTGTCGATTTCAAAACAGGCATTGATAAGCTTGAAGAAGCTACTCTTAACGAATACGAAGGGCGATTAGATGAGGTGCCTAATATATTTTCGCTTATGGAACCCATGCCATATGCTATAGAATCCGTCAAAAAACTTTCTTCAAAATACGACTTATATATTCTATCAACAGCACCTTGGCTGAACCCAAGCGCCTGGATCCATAAAATAGAATGGGTACATAAATATTTTGGTAAAGAGAAAGGTTCTTTGTTCTACAAAAGATTGATCATATCCCATCATAAAAACTTAAACTCGGGTGATTATTTAATCGATGACAGACCCAATAATGGTGCAAAGGATTTTAGTGGAAAATGGATACATTTTGGTAGTAAAGAGTTTCCTGATTGGACCATGGTAACCAAATACCTCCTAGATGAATAGGCCAAACACACAGGGTGTATAAATGACAGAAAAAGCTTAGGCAAAAAGCAGGACTAAAAAGCAAAAACAACATTATCCACACCTAATACTGTCATGTCGAAACAACTACCTTGAATCAGTACTTCGAATCAAGGTCACTTCACCCTCAATCAATAGGGATTTCTATCCTAATGCCCGCTTGCATAAACACTGGGCCTATTCTTACGTTGGGGTAAGGCACCAATTGGTCGGGCATGCTATAGAATTTGGTTTCAGGATTGCCCTCGTCGTCTACCTCTCCCGTTTCTGCACGGTATTCCCAAGAGTTAAATCGAAGATGCTTGTAACTTACTTTGCCAAAAAATAATACATTTTTAACCCGCATCGTACCTTCTAAACTTGCCCCTAAAAGCGGCGACCAATCACGCACAAAATCGCTCTCACTAGCAGAAACTTGGTTTACCTCATTGTATTCTTGCCTCATATTGCCAAAACCAAACTCCACACCCGGCGATAGGTACAAAAACTCAGGAATTAGAGGTATCTGATAAGACCCACTTATTTTAGGCGCCCAACCGTTTAGCTCACCGTCATTAATACTATAAAAATCTGCACCGATAGCGACTGTATAATTATAAAGCAAGTCCCTCATGTGCACGTCGAAGGTATAAATATCTAGATTAGATAGACTGTTGTATCTTTCCAAAAAATCTGTCTCTACTGAAACCGAGCCCGGCTCACCATTATTTACCGTATGTGCCCCACTCGGACTGTTCGGTACGATGGTCCTTTGGTTAAGACCTATGCCATATGCAAAAGAAGCCCCTACCACATAAGGAGATCCCGTTGTTTGCTCCACCACCATACCTTCCTTAAAGGCATACCTCCCCTTCAGGATTTTTCCCATAGAGTAGTTTTCTTCGGTGTCGTAGATATAAATGAGGCCTACCTTCTTGGTTTTTCCCGTCAAATTCCCACTCTTTTTGGCTTTTAAAACCGTATAATACTGCCCTGAACGTATATCGAAATTTCGCCCCCTATCTATGCGGATTCT
>CAKZMZ010000612.1 GCA_937129345.1 uncultured Thalassovita sp.
GAGAAGGCATCGACGCCTTAAAGATGGCCATAAAACAACTGCTCGAAGAAAAAGAAACCACTTCAACGCTACCAGACTTTTTTCACATAAATGGTAATAGCAAAGAGGTCATTAAAGAAATCAAAGCTTCTCAAAAAATAAAGAGTGACTATCAAGCCTTATTGCTGTTGCACCACTTTAAACAACTGCCCTATTTAAGTAATGAGCAAAAACAAGAAATTAAGCAGATAATTAAGAAACACACTTTTTTGAGCATTAAAAAGCAAGTAGACGAAGTGATGGGCAGGTTCGAAAAAATCGCACCCTTGGTCTCTAAAACAGTGACCTCTACCAAATCTGCAGAAAACGAAACCTTTACTGAGAAGATTGACAGGATACTCACGCACCAAGTTACGGGCTCAGTTATTTTTATTACTATCCTGCTGCTCATCTTTCAAGCAATTTTTGCATGGGCCAGTTACCCTATGGATTTAATAGACGAAGGTTTTGCCATGGTTACCTCGCAATTAAATGAGAGTTTACCACAAAATGCCCTCAGCAGCCTATTAACCGATGGAATTATTGCAGGACTCGGCGGCATCTTGGTATTCGTACCGCAAATCACCATTTTGTTTTTATTGGTTACTCTTTTAGAAGAAGTGGGCTACATGTCTCGCGCGGTTTTTCTCTCAGACGGTCTTATGCGAAAATTTGGGCTCAATGGCAGAAGCGTAGTTTCTTTAATATCAGGTGTAGCTTGTGCTGTACCGGCCATTATGGCCACACGCAACATAGGTAATTGGAAAGAGCGCCTGATCACCATTATGGTTACGCCTTTTATGAGTTGCTCGGCGCGTATTCCAGTATTTACCGTGCTAATTGGTTTTGCAGTGCCTCAGGTGTATTACTTAGGTTTTGTAAATTTACAAGGCTTGGTTATGATGGGCCTTTACATTTTGGGAGCACTTGCCGCTGTACTTTCTGCTTGGGTGCTAAAAAAAATGCTAAAGTCAGAAGCGCGCAGCTATTTTATTATGGAGTTACCTTCTTACAAAACTCCACACGTGCGCAACGTAGTCATGACCGTTTATGAAAAGGTAAAGGCCTTTGTATTAGAAGCAGGAAAAATCATTATGGTCATTTCCATTATTTTATGGTTTTTAGCTTCTTATGGTCCAGGTAATAGCATAGAAGAAGCCGAAAAGGCAGTTTACGCACAAAATGACATTGAGAACCTATCTGAGACAGAATTGCAAAATCGCATTGCGGCTAAAAAAATCGAAAGTTCTTATGCAGGTCATTTGGGCAAGGTTATAGAACCCGTTATACAACCGCTAGGCTTTGACTGGAAAATAGGCATTGCACTCATTACTTCATTTGCGGCAAGAGAAGTTTTTGTGGGCACCATGGCCACCATTTATAGTGTCGGCAGCGAAAGCGATAATGAAGATTCGGTAATCCAGCGTATGCGCAAAGAAATCAATCCTGATACAGGTGAAAAGGTGTACAATCCGGCGACATCTTTTTCCCTATTGATTTTTTATCTCTTTGCTATGCAGTGCATGAGTACGCTCGCTATTGTAAAAAGAGAAACCAACAGTTGGAAATGGCCTACCATTCAACTCCTTTTCATGACAGGCGTAGCATACCTCTCAAGTTTGCTGGTTTTTAATTTGATGAGTTAGAAAGTTGTTTATTTGTGGATTTGAGTATTTGTTTAGTCACTACTCAGGGCTTACAACTTTGATGCAAACAAAGACACTTACATAAGTTACAGCACTTGTTCAAGCATTCAGACTTGAACAGAAAAATGGTTTCATTTAACCTTAAATCCACTTTTTCGTATTTGGAAAATTACTTTTTTGACTTAAAAGCAAAGAATAAACGAATACACAGAAAAACAAAACCTAAATAACAGTAATTGCAGTATTTATACTTTGCCCGCCATCATATTTTTTAAAAACCACCAAAAAACTATTCCACATACCTCATCACAAAATCGGCAGCTTTTTGTTCTGCCCAGTATTCGCCGTCTTTTCCTAAGATGGTAAAGGCTACATGCCCACCTTTACTCGGGCTAAGCAAATGCAAATACTCGTGCTTTTCTGCTATATCAAAAGGAATGCATTCTTGAGATAAAAAGGGATCATCTTGTGCAGTAAGCAGCAATGTAGGCACTTCTATATTTTTTAGGAAATGGATCGAACTGCATTTTTGGTAATAGTCATCCACATCCTTAAAACCATGCACTGGGGCGGTATAAAAATCATCGAACTCGCGTATAGATGTAATACGAGGCACAGTTTTACCCAAAGGATTATCAGGAAAGCGCTGCATCTTTTCGCGGATTTTGGGCAGTAGCGATTTTAGAAACCAATAGGCATATACAGGGCTTAGAGCTTCTTCGGCCTTGTTCAAATCGCAAGGGGCTGAAATGGCCACTGTAGTTTTGATTTGATTCGGCGCCTCACTTCCCTTTTCTCCCAGGTACTTTAATAAAATATTGGCACCCAAACTAAAGGCAACCACAACAAGCTTTTCATAACCTTTGCTCAAAACGTGGTTGATCACTTCTTGCAAATCTTCGGTTTCTCCACTGTGGTATGATCTAAAAAGTTGGTTGGCCTCTCCGCTACAACCTCTTTGGTTCATGGCAAAAACATCGAACTTCCTTTTTAAAAAAGCATTGCCCATGGCCTGTATGTACACCGATTGGGCACTTCCTTCAAAACCATGTACCAAAAGCACTGCTTGGTCATGTCTGTACATCACTTCATCTACGTCCACAAAATCACCATCGCGCAAAACCAAGCGCTCGCGCTTTGTTTGCGGAAACTTGATTTTTCTAAAAAATACTGGATATACCGAATTTAAATGCCGATTACGAAGCAAAAGCGGTGGGCGGTAATCATGGGCCGACAAAATGGGCATGGCTTTTTGGAACTTTAAATATAGGACTAAAATTATTTGCTTAAGCTGCTGTAAAGCTAAGAATAATATTTTTTTAGATACTAAAAATGCTTATTCCTTTAAAAAGGGTCAAGAAAATTTATGCTTTGCAAGTAGCTACAATCTATCCTTAATCACCTATTTTACTCAAAAGCCATCTCCCTCTAAAAACAAAAATTTACTCTTTATCACTTCATTTTTCTCAAAATGTAATCTGTGTTGACATGTATAGGCTAGTATCATACATTACATACTAATGTATTTTGTATAGTACTTTGTATTACATAGAACCTTTTATAATATATCACGTTCAAAAAAATGAAAGAGAGCAAGTTTTCTTTCTGATATTGATGATGCACAAGAAATTTCAACTATGAACTTGGAAAACACACAAGTGCAAATGAGAAAAGGCATACTTGAGTTTTGTATACTCAAAGTAATCTCTAGAGGCGAAGTGTACGCCTCAGATATGCTAGAAGAATTGACCAATGCCAAAATGATGGTAGTTGAAGGCACACTTTACCCCTTACTCACTAGACTCAGAAAAGCAGAATTGGTAGAGTACAAATGGGTAGAATCTAGCGCGGGCCCTCCAAGAAAATATTACAAGTTAACCGAAAAGGGAGAACTGTTTTTAGAAAACCTCTTAAATACTTGGATGGAATTGACCTCCGCTACAGACCAAATTATAAAAAAAGTGGATGATTCTGACAAAACGGCTGCGAAAAGCAGAAAACGCAAAAAAAGCAGTAGTACCACAACAAAAGTAACCAAGAGCAAAAAGGAAGACACCCAAAAAAGTGACGATGAAGCCTAAGCGCACATCAATGCTTTTTAAGAAACTTTTGTTATTTAATTGATAAGACTTTTCAAATAATACGGTAATGAAAAAAAATATAAGTATAAACGTTGGCGGCATTATCTTTCACATAGAAGAAGATGGGTACGATGACCTCAAAAATTATCTAAGCTCGATCAATAGGTATTTTTCTAATTACGAAGACAGCACCGAGATCATAGCTGATATAGAAAGTAGGATAGCGGAGATTTTTCTATCAAAGTTATCTGAAAACAAACAAGTAATCACTAAAGACGATGTAAACAACTTGATTGTAACCATGGGTCGCGTGTCAGATTTTGAAGCCGCTGAGGAAATGATCGATGAGTCTTATGGAAGCGCATCTTCTTCGTTTAAACAAGAAGAGAGCAGCACTCAAACCAGAACAGTTAAAAAAGAAAGCCGCAGGCAGTATTATCAAGAATCTGAAAACAGAGAAGAGAAAAAACTATACAGAGATGAAAAAAGAAAGTTGATTGGAGGCGTTTGCTCTGGCTTAGCGCATTATTTCAACATAGACCCGCTGTGGATCAGGATGCTATTTTTACTTCCTTTCTTTGATATCTTTATCACCTTTGTAGCGCCATGGTTTGTTTTTGCCGTGTATCTTGTAATTTGGTTTATTATACCAGGTTCTGAAGAGTTAGAAGAAGACGAAAACGTGAGACGTTTGTTCCGCGATGGAGAAAACTCTGTGCTTGGCGGCGTTGCATCAGGTGTAGGCAGCTTTTTCGGAATAGACATCAACGTTGTAAGGCTTTTGTTTGTTATCACTACTTTTACAGGTGGCGTAGGTTTTGTGATTTACCTCATTATCTGGTTTATAACCCCTGAGGCCAAATCCATTACCGAGCGCATGCAAATGAAAGGCGAGCCCATCACCCTTTCTAACATAGAACAAAAAATTAAAGACAGTCTCAATTTTGACGAAGAAGAAGGCGAAAACCTATTGACCAAAATCCTACTCTTCCCGTTTAGGCTCATTGCTAAAATTATAGATAGTGTCGGAGACGATGTAGGCCCTATTGCCAAAGTATTACTAACCATATTTGCGATTTTTATAGGAATTGTATTGGTTATTATCTCAATGGGCGTAACCATTGGGCTAGTTACAGGTTTGGCATTTTTCTACAACGACAGCCTATCACAAGGCTTGATGATTGATGGAGAAATTCCACTTGAAATGATACAGAATAGCATACCTCCGGTAGGCGTGTTCTTTAGCTTCTTAACCATTTGGATACCTTTCATTTTCGTGGGCATATTGGGCACTTGCCTTATCGCCAGAAAAATGGTAACCAAACCCGTGGTTAATTGGGGGCTTTTGGGCATTTGGGTAATTGGCCTTATTGGAGCAGGCGTAACAGTACCCTTATTTTTAACCGAATTGCAATCTTCTGGATCATATAAGGAGAATTTGGTGTTTG
>CAKZMZ010000613.1 GCA_937129345.1 uncultured Thalassovita sp.
AAAGGAATGGCAGGCAATACCAATGGTTTCGGGTCGCTACATTGCGAGGCTACCTCTTTAGCCAAATACTTGGCGTCGTAATAATCTATATCAACAGGCAGATGTGGACCATGCTGCTCAATTGCGCCGCAGGGCAATAAAACGGTATCTACTTCTTTTAGGTAGTCTTCGATTTCTTCCCAAGTCAACTCTTCCCAAAGGTAACCTAGCTTTTTATTATCTTTATCCATTTTGTTTGATTTTATAAGTTGTATCGGCCAATTTTAAAGCTGCCTTATCGCTTTTTACCCATTTACGGTTTTCCATTTTAACCACTCCCTGCGTGTAGGGCAGTATTAAATCTAACAGGGGTTCTCTTATAAATTTGGGCAAGTCTTCAATTTGACTCCGCTCATTATCATAGCGCAATTGCAGAATTTGTGGATTCTCCTTAGCGAGTTTCTTGGTATGTTCATTTTCTTCAATCAAGCCCTTTTGGTACAACATGTAGTACAATTGCTGGGCATCTTGGCCAAGTTGTTTTACTTTTTTACTTCCTAGCGCTTTTAAACATTTTTCGATTTGCGCATCGGTATAGCCACAGCGTTTGGGGTCTTCGTCTAGAGCGGTAAGCATACCAACAATGCGACGACACTTTTCGCAATTGCCACAGGACAACATTTTCTCGCCTTCTTTATGGGCAGCATGGCAAGAAACCTGAAACCGCTGTAAATCGGGATAGCGCTTTACCAAAATTTTCAAAATCAACAATTCTGACAAAGACCGTAAAATAGAATACTGGTAAAAATTCCAGCCTTTTTTTACATAATAGCGGGAAAGTGCATTGTCGAAATATTTACTTTGATCATACAAGGCTGCATAATGGGTTACGCCTTGGTAATTCAGTTGTAAAGTGGTATCATATTCATTACCAATGATAATGTTCTTGATATTTCTCTTTCTTGCTACAGGAATGACACCGAACAGAAAAACTGCGACAGTCCAAAGTCTGATCGGATAAATATCTGCTCTAATGTTTTGGAAATTTTCTTTGATAAAAGGCATTTGCCGCACCATCCAGTTAAAGATGCGATCGCTGTTGCACCAAACCTTGCTGGTATTGGGCTCTAGTTTTTCCATGCCGTGATAAGCATTATAGGCGGTGTACCAATGCCTGCCTGATTCATTTACAAATACGGGGTGGGCTTCAAACAACTCATTTAAAATACCATAACTCAATAAACTGTCTTTTCCCCCACTGCTTAAAATGGCAAATTTATTGACGTCAGGCTCGGCCTTTTTTACGACAAAGGGCTTTTGGTTAGTAGGCGAAATAAAAATGAGTTCGGCTGCGGCGTATTTTTTTTGTGTTTGATGTTGAAGATTGGCAAAATCAGGTTTTAAAAACTCATTCTCTGCCAATAGTTTGTTGACATAAATCTCCCTTGCAGTATTCTCCAACATCTCTTTCAAAAACAGCTTGTCGTGGGCATCGAACAGACCTTCAAAAATGATTTGCTCACAAAAAAGCCCATAATTTAGAGCCACCTGCGCCAACATCAAAGCGGCCATGTTCACATCTTCTTTAGATCTCGGGTCAAAAATGGCTTCGTTATAAGAATAGATCAATTCATTGGATATGGTCTCTCCATCCAACTTTTGTACAGTGTAAATTGCTTTAACCTGTTTAGGAGCGACCAACACTTGATGCACCCGCAGCGACCTGAAAACCACAAAATCTTTTAGTGTAAGGGGCATGGTTTATTTCGGTATTTTAAAAGGTTGAATATACATTGAAAAAGATTAATCCACCGTATGGTTTATTTGCTTTTTAGAGGATGCTTTAACTCTATGTAATTAAGTCATTTTTGATGACAGTAGTTTACCGTTAATTTATTGTTAAAAAAAGGCAATCTGTATATAAAGTAATTAATTATTAGTAAATTATTATAGCATTAAAATACCTTAATGATTAAACATTAGAGTTGCGCTAACATTTTTTTACATCTATGAAGTATTTTATATTATTAATCACCCTCATAAGCTTACTGGCCTGCGAAGAAACAGAAGAAGCAGTTACAGTGCCCGATGCCAACAAACAAGAAATAAAGCAGATTTATGAAAATGCAGGTATTTTTTTGGATGAGGCTCAGTTAAATAAATTAACTCAAATATACCTAATCTTTGCAAAGCATGGAGTTAATCTAAAATTAAAACCTTCTTCTTCAGAGGAGAAAAGAAATGCATTGCTTAGTATCAATATATGGGAAATTGAAAAAAAAGCTATAGGCGCAAAGATGATGAAAATGCAAGCCGATAGCATTACAGTGATCACAAAGTATTGGGAACCATTTATAAAGGCTAGTAATATACAAAACCGAGATTCTATATATAGATTATATCATGAAGAGCAAGAAATTATGCGTCAAAAAATACATAGAATACACGAACAGGAATTAAAAGCTCTAAAGGAAAGAAAGCAAAGGCAGAACCATTAGACATGGTGGCAAACTTCA
>CAKZMZ010000614.1 GCA_937129345.1 uncultured Thalassovita sp.
TCTAAAATACAATTTTAAGCAGATAGATTATATAAATACCAAACCCTAAAATACGAAATTATACGTTCATGTTTTTTTAAAGCTTCTCCCCTTCCAATTAATTTCTTTTTTAAAAGGATACATCAACAAGAGCACAAAAGATAGACAGAGGTTGTAAATGTCGTATAAGCCCGCCCATTTTAATAGGGTTTTGTGCCCAGTCTCTATAGACACTTTAACAACCGAAAGTGACACTATGCTCCATCTTATAAAAAATGCCATTACTGCAATAAAAGGAGAAAAAAGAAATAGTACAATTAATAGCGGCAAATAGAGCGCGTTAAAAATTAAAGGCAGCAGCAATGTTTTTGGTAAGGATAAAGCACCTTGCATCCACCTTAAACGCTGTGATAATAAGGCCGAAATACTAGTTTCGGGCAAGGTATAGGCAGGTACATTAAGGTTATAAGCATTTCGAAAACTCCAGCCCTTGTTAACTATCTGCCTAAATAAATGAAAGTCTTCTGTTACCGAAAAGCCTATTTTTTCATAGCCGCCCACACTGTTGTATGCCTGCCTTGTAACCAAAAGATTATTGCCCATTGCTGTTACAGGAATGCTAAACTTCTCTAATAAAGACAATTGATTTTGAGCCATTAGCCAATCAATTGCCTGAAGATCTGAAAAGATTTTTCCATTAGGCCTAGGCACAGAAAAACCATTTGCAATTCCAGTACTTTCCTTAACCAAACTCAACATGGAGGTAATCCAGCTTGGGGGCAGGCTCATATCTGCATCGGTAAAAAGAAATGTTTTACCCTTGGCTTCTCGGGCTAAGTGCGCCAATACATTGGCCTTGCCTTTTAGATTATTTAGGCGATTTTCTATAGTAAAAACCTTTATATTTCTATATTTTTTGGAGTAAGCTTCGAGGATGTTGAGCGTATCATCTGTAGAACCATCATTGCCTATTATGATTTCATAATTACTGGTTGGTAAATCTTGGTAAAGAAGTGTATCTAAGCAGTTGGCAAGAACTTTTTCTTCATTTCTTACTGCTAATAAAATACTGACAAATGGATAAGCATCTATACTCACTTTTTTCTTGTAAATAATTAAGAAAAGCTACAATCTTACGGCCAATTTCAATGGTGATTAAAAACTGATACATTTGCAACAAATTTTAATACTAAATCATGTACGATTACCAAAAACTAGAAAACTTTTGCAAAAAGGTTTTTCTCAAGATAGGTTGTAGTGAAAAAGATGCGACTACAGCGGCCAATGTGCTAATTAGCGCAGACTTAAGGGGGGTCGATTCCCATGGAGTAGCCAGGTTGATAGGGTATGTAAGGCTTTGGGAAAAAGACAGGGTAAACCCAAAGCCAAACATTAAAATTGTACACGAAACCCCAAGTACCGCTGTAATAGACGCAGATAAAGCACTTGGTTTAGTGGCCGCCCCAAAAGCCATGCAAATTGCCATAGAGAAAGCCGAAAAAGCAGGTACTTGCTGGATTTCCGTAAAAAACTCCAACCATTTTGGCATTGCAGGATACCACGCCATGAAAGCACTGGAAAATGATATGATAGGCATAGCGCTAACCAATGCAAGCCCTTTGGTAGCGCCCACCTTTTCTAAAGAGCGTTTGTTGGGGACCAATCCTATTTCTGTGGCCATACCTGCAGGAGAGCAACCACCCTTTGTTGCAGACATGGCCACCACCACCGCAGCTAATGGCAAGTTAGAAATTTTACAGAGAAAAAATGAGGATGCACCACTTGGTTGGGTCCAAGACAGAGAAGGCAAACAAACCAAGAATGCTTCTGCCGTAAAAGAAGGCGGTGCACTATTGCCACTCGGTGGAGACAGAATCAGTGGTAGCCATAAGGGTTATTGTTTAGGTGCTGTGGTCGATATTTTTTCAGCAGTGCTATCAGGGGCAGGATACGGCCCTTGGGCCCCGCCATTCGTTAGTTTTTTGCCTTTAGCCAAGGATCCAGTTGGCGAGGGACTTGGGCATTTTTTTGGAGTAATGCGCATTGATGCCTTTAGACCAGCTGATGAATTTAAGCAACATATGGATAATTGGATTACGCGCTTTAGGAAAGCAGAACCAATAGCAGGAGAAGAAAAAGTATTGATACCAGGCGATCCAGAAAGAGAAATGGAGACCAAAAGGAAGGAAGCGGGCATTCCACTTCTACCTCCAGTAATCAAAGACTTGCGTATATTGGCCGATAAATTCAATATTGAAATATAATTTTTGCTTTTATTTTGCATTTATAAATACAGAAAATATATTTGCACTCGCTTTTCAAAATAAGCGAATGGTAAGCCTCCTTAGCTCAGCTGGTAGAGCAACTGACTTGTAATCAGTAGGTCACTGGTTCGATCCCGGTAGGGGGCTCTTATAAATCAGACAGTTACGTACTTCGTGACTGTCTTTTTTTATTGGAGTACTGATAAATGTTGGAAAAAAAATAACTAGATCTAATAAAGATTTTTACCAACCTTTTTGAAGCCATTTTTTGTTACCTTTTCATAGGCGTATAACAATATTAAAGCATATCAGCTGATACGTCAAAAAAACTGAAAGTTGTGATACGGTTCACTAAAACTTACAGTAATATTTTTACAGCTTCTAGAGTAATTTTTTTAACCTTAAGCCCTTATCCATGAAGAAGATTTTTGTTTACTCAATCCTTCTGTTTGTAATATATCCAATAAGCAATAACCTTTTTGCCCAGACTGAAAAAGGCACTTGGTTGTTAGGAGGCAGTGCCAATTTTTCCAACGAATTCACTAACGACGATTTTAGAATGAACATAGCACCTAATCTAGGATATTTCGTTATAAATGATTTATCTATTGGTGCAGAAGTTCCATTTTCATTATCTAGAACCGATAATGTTGGTTCCTCCACATTATCCTCATCTTCTTTAGGAATTGTGCCCTCAGTACGTTACTATCTCAATTTGACTGAAAAAATAAAAATATTATTGAATGCATTTGGAGGATTAAGGTTCTCGAGATTTAGGTCGGAAGGCACACCATCTTTTTCAAGTAATCGTACCTTTATACAATTAGGAGGAAGATCAGGCTTAGCCTTCTTTCTTAATAGACATGTAGCATTAGAAACTACTTTGAACTATCTACATTTTCGAGAGGCAGGAAGTAGAGATTCTTTCCCTGAAAATCTAATAAGTTTGAACATAGGTCTCCAAATCCATTTTGCAAAAGGGAATAAAGAATAATTACCCAAATAATATTCAAGCATAACCAATTCCGAAATGGTCATAGTTTAAAACAATTATCTTATCAAAACTACTTTTTCTCGAATACATCACCCAGTCATCTGTTTTAGCTTATAAATCAGTTCAACTCTGTTGTGCACATTAAAAATTAAGTACAGGTTTTTGAGGTGGAATTTTACTGTGTTAGCACTTATGAACAGAGCATCGGCAATGGCTTGGTTGCTCATTCCCTTTAGCAAGCAAGATAATACTTCCGTTTCTCGGCGGCTTAGGGACTCTACCAATTGCGCATTTACCTTTGCCATATCCAACTCTGTAGTGGCATTGCTCTCAACCTGCGACCAGGCAATTTCTATCGTAGAGAACAATTGCTCCTTGTTAAAAGGCTTTACTACGTACCCCATAGGATTGGTATTTTTGGCTTGTTCCAGTGTTTTTGTATCTGCATAAGAAGTCAAAAAGATAAATGGAATCGCGTATTTGTCCCGAAGTCGCTCAGCGATTTCTATACCGGTCATGCAATCTTCTAAGTTGATATCGAGCAACACCAAATTGGGTTTGAGGCTTTCTAGCAACTCTAACGCATTTAATGCCCTGTAAGCCACCCCACAAACCTTATAGCCATTCAACTGACAAAGATCGGAGATATCTTCTGCAATGAGTGGCTCATCTTCTACGATTAGGATGTTGGGTATGCGCTTCATAAAAAATTGGATTTTTTGCAGCCTACTTCATTAAAAACTCATAAACCTCAATAGCATTTTTTAAGAAAAGAATAGAAGCCATACACTTTTGGCGCAAGCCTTACAAAAAGCCAAAAATGTAAGAGGCATTCGCAGCCATAAAGATCGAGGCCCTCTTTTTTCAATATTATTTTGAGTAACCTCAAAAAGTTTGTCCTCATCATTTTGGGAGGCATCCTCAATTAAAGCCTCTATTTCTGATAAGTTTTGAGTGAGTTGAGCTTCTATCAAACTATGCAAAATAGCCTCTTCGTGTTCTTTTGTTGAATTGGCCCAAGCGTTGGTATTGCTATATGATTGGATATAAACTTGATTGTCCATTATTATTTGTTTTTATGTAAGTATGGCAATTAGACACTTGAATTTTTATTAATGGGAAGAATCTTCAACCCAATAATTGATGAAAAATTAAGCTGTTTGTTTCTGTACTTTTTGCGTTTGATGCACCCTCATTTCTATTGCGATATGGGTGCCATTATTTACGTGTATTTTTGCCTCAGCCTCTAGTTTTTTCAAGAATGATTTTATGAGTCTAGACCCAAAGCCCTGCTGTTTTGTCGGGTCAATTCCTACGCCGTCATCATCTACATTCACTTGTAGCATATCGCCATTTTCGCTGATCTCTATGCGTATTGTACCCTGCTCTCTTCCCTCAAAGGCATATTTAAATGCATTGGTTACCAATTCGTTCAGAATCAACCCTAAGGGAACCATCACCCCAACATCTAAATAACAATCTGCTGCTTTCTTTACAAGATCTATTTTTTTATTGCCAATGCTATAAGAGGCCTTGAGACTCTCGCACAAATTATTGACATAAGAAGGTAAATAAACTTGGCTGAGATGATCATCAGTGTAGAGATGCTGATGGATGATTGACATGGAGCGCACGCGGTTCTCCCCATCGCTGAGTGCGGCCAAAGCACTGGGCTCTTCTATATAGCGCGACTGTAATTGCAACAGACTAGAGATAATCTGTAAATTGTTTTTTACTCGATGGTGGATTTCCTTCACCAAGTATTCTTTTTCTTCTAACATCTTAGAAATGACCCTGTTCTTGGCTTCGAGTTTCTCCACACTCTTTTGTCTATTTCGAAAAAGGATTCCAAAAGCCAAGGCCAGTATTACTAGTACAGTAGCTGCCAAAGCCCAAATGCCTTGCTTTCGCTGAGCCAATAGCTTATCTTTTTCCAAGAGTTCTATTCGTGCTTCCTTTCGCTCAGTTTCATACTGCACATTTAAAGAGGCCACTTGCTCGGTTATGTCTTTGTTGAGTAGGCTATCAGAAAGAATATTAAGAAGTTTATAGTTTTCAATACTTTGAGGGAACTGATTTGACGCTTCGTAACTCTTGGCAAGTCCTTTTACTGCTTTTACTTGATTTTCAAGAGAATTATTCTTTTCAGTAATATTGAATGCCTTCTCAAATTGCACAATTGCTTCTTTAGGCTTCTCTGTTCTTAAGAATAGAGTTCCCAAGCCTAAATAGCACCCTTCCTCTGCTTTACCATTGTTTAACTCTATACTCAATTCTAAGGCTTGATCAAAATATTTTTTAGCCCGTCCCCACTCCTCCATATTTGTCAATAAGTTACCTAAATTTAAATAGCAGTATAGGATCATATGCCTGTGATTTTCTTCTAGAGCCAATTTTAAGGCTTGCTCCATAGACACCATAGACTCTTGAGATTTATCTTGTTCAGCATAAGTATTGCCATTGTTCAGTAAGCATTGTGCCATCCCCATTCGATCCCCATTTTTTTCAAATATGGCATATGCCTCTTTATTCAGTCGAATTGAGTTAGAATAATCCTTCATTTTTTTGTAAATAGTAGCAATCGCATTGAGGGTATTGGCTTCTGTATCTTTGTAGCCTAGTTGCTGTGCCAAGCGTATATTCACATACAAATCTTCAATAGCCTCGGCATAGTCCCCCATCATGCTCTTAACAATACCTGTTTGATAGTACACAAAGCAGACTTTCTGTGTATCCATGTTCGCTTCGTAATACGATTTGTATTCCTCAAAATACTCCAAGGCTTTTTGATGCGTGCCCATATTTTTATAAGCAGCTCCAAAGTAGTAATTGGACTGCGCTTGTTCGTCTTCTTCCAAATGTTCATAGGCCAGTTTTCGTGCCTGTTCGGCAAATTCCAAAGCACGATTAGGATCAGGACGGGAGTAGGCCCAAGCTAAATCCGTAATCGCTTTGAATTTATCGTAATTGGGTTCCATAGAGGGTATGGCTTGTTCCAAAGAGTCGAGGTTTTGTGCATAAAGATTTTCACCCCATTGATAAACAAAGACAACCAATAAGGCGTAAAGAAATCGCTTATTTAAAAGACAAACCAAGGCAAAATACTGCCTACAATCGCTAAGTGAATTTTTAGTCATGCCAAACTTGAATAATATCTAGTTTCAGTTAAATTAATAGAGTTTACATTGATTACTCAAAGTGTACATAATAAGCGGATTTAGACCACTCAAGTCACTCTTCTACGAATTTAAGTACCTTTTCTGTAACTTGGTCGGCCCAGAGATTATGGCCTAGGCCTGAGGTTAAATAATGCTCAATATAAGATAAATTTTTCAAAATTCTTTGGGTTTCCCTTTGCGGTACTACAATATCATCAGTATCAGCGATAAGTAATGTGGGAGGGGTTTTCATCTCATGTAGATGCTTCTTTAAAGCAAAATATTCTAGCGGTTTACCAGCGTAATGCTTTATCCAAGCACGGGTATCGGTAAGTACATGTTCAGAAATACCCAAACAGCGCGAAAACTTGCTCATTAATGCATCACAATCAGCAAAAGTACTCATAAGCACAAAACGATCGATTTTAGTTATTTTAAACACATGACTCGCCGCAATTACACCAGTAAGGCTTCCCATAGAGTGCGTAATTACTGAATGCCAATGTTTTCTAGTGGCCATAACCTGTTCTATACAAGCAATATAGCCTGGCACAGAGAGCAATCTGCCGGGAGACTGTCCGTGGCTAGGTGCATCGATAACCACAGATTGAAAGCCCATACGATTGAGCTCTTGTACATAAGCCGCCCAGCGGGAACCATCGCTACACCAACCATGTATCAGCAACACCGCTGGGCCTTTACCAAATGTGTAGGTGTAAAAACGATGTTGCCCACATTTATGTAATTGTCGCTTTCCACTTCGGTAAAATGCTAAATCGGCTGGCCTTAGCTTGCGCCTTATAGCAACTGAAAGTGCCTTCATGTTCAACTTACAGCCTGCTGTAGGATTTACTTTGTGTACTAAATTAATAGCCTGCCCTACCCTGCGGATGTAGGGCGGGAAAAAACGTTCTGCCATGAGGCCAGCATGCGCCAAATCTTCAGAAAGCGTATGAGGAATTGTTGTGGTTACCCTAGTTGGGGCTATGGTTTGTTTTCTCATGGTAATTGTCGACTTATCAATAAAGAAAAACGAGAGTTTTGTTTAAAGTGGCCAAAGAAGCTGCTATTGCGGCCACCCAACCAACTGGCATTTAGCGCCATTTTAAATTTGGGTGAGGCCTGATAAACAACTTGCGGTTCTAAATAGTAGCCTTTTGCAGTAAGTTCTGCTACAGTGCGCAACTTGCACTGCCATCTGTAACTCATCTGCCACTGTGTATCTAGCACAAGCGATGACTGAAATATGTGATCGATTTCTGTAGGCAAATATGGGGTGTCAGGATTGGCCCAAACGCGAATGGCCTGCATCATGAGGCGCAAATGCTGCTCTGGGTTTTCAAATTGCCAAAAACGGTCTATACCCAAACTTGTAAAAGTGTAGTTGTCTTGGACTATCTCCTGTCTTTCTAGTCTTTTACTGAAAACTCCTGCTACTTCGCTCCAAATGTTCCACTCTCCTAGCCAAGTACCTATATTGAGCGCAGCTACTTGTAATGGTTCGTAGCGAAGATGCACTTCATAGCCTATAGGCAAATCGGTGCTAGGAAGTGGCGCTATCTCACTAATAGGTAAATCGTTATTGCCATATTGCCAAGTTAACCTAGTTTGTAGTCGTCCTAACTCAACAGAGAATGAAGCACCCAACATCGGAATTTGATCATTAAATTCAGTAATGGTGGCCCTGTGTTCGGCAGGTAGCATACCATCTGATATTTGGGGGTTGGGCAATAGACTGGGCAATGCCACCCAACGGTTATCTTCTAAATAGATACGAGAGCGGTTATCTGGTAAAAATGCTCTTAAGCGCAACTCTGTACTGCCTTTGTACAAGCGCGTTTCTACTCCCCAAAGTCCCAAGCGTTCCCGCTCTGTATCGAGCACATCATAATAATCATAGCGATTGGCCAAATCTGAAGCACTAAACCCGGTCAAATCTCCCCAGCGCAAAGACTGCTTGCCTGCTTTTAGAAAGATACCTTTGCCATGGTAAGCCGCTGAAAGCTCATTGACCCACAACCTATTTCTTTGGGTGTGCTGAGCGTTGAGGTTGCCCAAAACAGCAGCTTCTCCCTTCCAACGAGGGCCGTACGATACTTCTCCTTCTAG
>CAKZMZ010000615.1 GCA_937129345.1 uncultured Thalassovita sp.
TTATGGAAAAAGTATGTAGGGCACATGGTTTTGAAAGGATTTTGCTTTTATTGTCTCTACTTAATCTATTGAGTAAAAGCAGCGAAAAGACCGCCTTGGCGAGCATGGGTTATCAAAGTAAAATGACCCAATCTAAAATGGAGATGATCGAAAGGGTGTATAGCTATGCTTTGGAGAATTATCTTAAAGAGGTGGACATCAACCATATTGCAGCGGAGGTCAACATGTCGCTTTCTGCTTTTTGCCGATTTTTTAAAAAGCATACGGGTAAGAACTTTAGTAAATTTATTAATGAAATGCGCATAGGGCATGCTTGTAAACTGTTAATAGAAACCGACTACCCCATACAGCGCATTTGTTTTGAATGTGGCTTTAACAATCCTTCTTACTTTTTTAGGACTTTCCAAAAAATTACCGGGCAAAGTCCGCTACATTACCGGAGGGAATATCAAGAAAGTAGCACGATAAGTTAAGATACTGTTGGGCTATACTTTAACAAAAGTATTGTTTTTATACATGTACCAAAGTAAAAGGTATAAGATGCCAAAGCCGCCCAAGACCTTAATTGCTCCATATAATGCATTGGTATATTGCTCTAGGCCAAACAAAACAAAGTTGGCAATTTCAGAAAAACGGATCACATGCGAAAGTACATAGGCCACTATAGCATTCATACCGATTACTTTTAGTGGGAAAGACCATTTTACCCAGCCTTTTACATCTATGATCCAATAGAAGAGAGAAAGTAACAAGAAGCATACACCTGAAGAGGCCAATACAAAGGTGCTGCTCCATATTTTCTTTACGATAGGATGCCAAATACCCCAAACCAGTCCGAATACTAAACCGGCAACACCGATAAAAAGAAGATATAAAGCTACCTTTCTACGAGGCAGTTCAGATTTGATCAATTCTCCAGCAAAAACGCCTGATAAGGTGGTAGCTGTAAATCCAAGTCCGCTAATAAGCCAAGTATATTGCAAGCCATCATCAAATCTGCCAAAGACCAATTGATCGATATACAAAGCAAAATTTTGGTCGGGTAAAAGTACACTTTGGCCCACGCCCGGCACAGTGGTTACGGTAAGCAATAAAGCATAAATAATTAGGCATAAAGCAAAGGTAACATAGCGTCCATTCTTTGTTAAATGCAAATAGGCCAAACTCGAAAAGAAGTAACCCACAGCAATGGCTTGTAAGGTATTGCTAAATATCCGAAATTTTTCAATATCCAATGCCAACAATCGGCCCTGCACGATCCAGCCTAAAAAGAAAAGAATGAACACCCTTTTAAATAACTTCAAGTAAACCTCCTTTTTATTACCGCTTTCCCTTACCCTTTTGCCCAACGAAAATGGTATCACAGCTCCCACTAAAAAAAGGAACAGTGGCATAATGACATCATAAAACGTAGAGCCGAACCAATCGGGGTGGTCAAATTGATTGGCCAAAAATCCTGTAAACTCCGAACCAACACCTCTATGTAGATTGGCAAAAAACTGATCTGCGAAAATGATCATGAGCATATCAAAACCTCGTAAGGCATCGATGGATAATATTCGCTTAGTTTTATCAACCCCCATTATTTTAATTTTTGGTCTTTTTCAATCGATTGTCACCTTACTGCCCCACCAAGTAGGGTTAGGTTCCCAAACGGGTGTTAGCATTTCTTTACGCTCCCTTTCCAATCGAGGTAAAAGCTCATTTCTAATTTTTGCATCTCTTTCTTTATCGAGCTCTAAATTATGAAGAGGATCTGGTGTAGGTAATTTGGCCTTGGTCTCTGTTAGCCAGTTTTCCATTTTGGTTTTTAAGTCGTTTACTAAATCTACATTTTCTGCCGATACATCGTTGGTTTCACCAGCATCCACCGCCAAGTTGTACAATTCATCGCGGCCATCTTCCCAATAATGGATCAGTTTCCAATTGCCCTCTCTTACTATGGTAGAAGGTTCTCCGCCTTGGTTGCCATAGTGTGGATAATGCCAATAGAGCGTACGTTCTGCTATGTTGCCGCCTTGCATTAAAGGAACCAAGCTTACCCCGTCTACATGTTGTGTGGCATTGGTTGGCAAACCTGCCAAATCTAGCAAGGTAGGATAAAAATCCATACCTGTGACTGGTGTGTTAATGGTGGTGGTTTTGTGTTCTAGCCAAGGCACTTTTATAAAATAAGGTTCTCTAATACCTCCCTCCCATTGGTAGCCTTTACCGCCTCTCAAAGGCAAATTGGAGGTAGAAAAATTATCTCCCGAAGAAACTCCGCCGTTGTCAGAGGTAAACACGATAATGGTATTTTCTGCTAAGCCAAGTTCATCTAATTTTTTGAGGACCAAGCCAACGGCATCGTCGGTGGCTTCTACCAAACCTGCATAAACCGGGTTGTCTTGTACTTGCCTTATGGGCAGTACCCTTTCCATTTTAAAACCTTTCTCGGCAATGCCTTGCTCTTCGGCTTTATTGCGGTAGCGTTGCCATTTTTCTTGAGTGGTCTGTATGGGCGCATGCACGGCGTAAAAAGAAAGGAAAGCAAAAAAGGTAGAATCTTTGTGACTTTCTATAAAGTTAGCGGTTTCTTTGGCCAAGCGCATAGAAAGGTTTTCGCCTGCTTCTCCATTATCCATTTTAGGATTGTTAAAAGGAGCAAAAAAACCTCCCGGAGGGCTACCGCGATGGTGGCCGCCTACATTTAAGTCAAAACCGTGGTCTTCAGGGAAAGAAC
>CAKZMZ010000616.1 GCA_937129345.1 uncultured Thalassovita sp.
ATAGGTAAAGTGAAAAAAATCTTCCCCGCTGCCCATAAGTTAGGCTTTGAGTTTACCAATGAGCACAAAACCGAGGGAAGCGGTACAGATGAGGATACCGCTGTTGTAGAAGCCAATAAAATTGCTTTGCTAAAAAAAGACAACAGTTTTAGCGAGACCTTTAATGAAATAGTCGAGTCTACCAATAACTACCTGATACGCAATAAAGGAGCGGCAGATATCGATGACTTGCAGGACCTTGCCGAGCGCAAATCCAAATCTATGGAAGACACCATAGATACCACCATTGCTTTTCCACTCTATTTAGGGCTTTTGGGTACTTTTACCGGGGTAATCATCGGTTTGATCAAAATCGCAGTGGTTGGCGTAAGCGACCCTGCCATACAATCTTTTATAGGTGGGGTATTGATTGGTATGATTGCTTCGGCATTCGGCCTATTATTGACTGTGCGTAGCAACCACTTGTACAAAAACGCCAAAAAACGCAGGGACAACGACCTTTTCGAGTATCTTAATTTTGTGCGTATGCACTTAGTATCGCGCTCATACAAAGCGCTGCCTACAGATATGAGAAAGGTGCAATACCAATTAGGGGCTTTTACAGAGGAATTTACCTCATATCAAAATAATTTGAGCGCTTCTTTGGGCAATACGCTAAAGCGATTTGAAGAACTGCAAGAGGTAATGGAAGGCATCAAAGGTTTAGAACCTGGCTTAAAACACATTGCCCAAAGCATTCGAGATAACAATGACTTGGTGGTAAAACAGGCCGAAACCATTGGGAACATCACACAACGTACCGCCGGCATGACCCGCGAAATAGACGAGCATTTGGTAAAAGTAGATGGCAAAATACAGCAATGGGCCGGTTCAGATAACGGCACCGCAGACATTTACCAAGAAACCAAGGATGTAAACAAAGGCATTTTAAACAAACTGGAAGAAGCCGAAACTTCTAACAAGCAGCTATTGGCGCAAATCAGTAATATGTATGCTTTTTTACAAAAATCACTAGACAGCGCTGAAAGCAACGAAGGCAGTTTTCTCAATTCTTTCTCGTTTAGGTTGTTCACTTTTTTGGGTACAATCTTATTTATCTTGGGCATTACAGTGGCCATTTGGTACATCAGTAATGATATTTTGCCGCTGTATTTTTAAATCTGCTTAGTACTTGTGCATACCAATGTGTTCATGATTTACAAAGTAAAGTACATTCTTAATAGATATAATAAAAGTTTTTTAGATGAATCTGTATCCGCTTAATTGAGTGTTTTGCTTATAAACAAATACTCAAATCAACAAATAAACAGCACATTTAAATAGATATACATCCTTGAACACAATTGTATTTTTTATAGCCAATAGCAATGAGCTAAATACTGAAATCTACTTATGAAAAATAGTTCAAAAAATATATTCTGGGCGAGTTATGCCGATTTAATGACTGCCCTTTTCATCATTACACTTACGCTTTTTATTCTGAGCTATAAACTTTTTAAAGACAAAGAAGCTGGCTTAGAGGCTTTGCAGGCAGAACTGATGCTGCGCAGCGATCAAATTGCCGAACAGGAAAAAGAACTAGAGCGCATTAGCAGTTACCTAATCTCTGAGAAAAACCTCGCAGATTCTTTGGTAAAACAATTAGAAAATGAGCGCGGCAGGCTGTTGGTCATGGAAGAAGAGTTTAGAAAACTCAAAGAAATCGAGGAGGCCATTTCCAAACTAGACTCTCGCTATTTTGCTTATCAGCCCCAATTTAAGCGCCACGTACTCAAATCAGACGTGCAATTCTCCACGGGTTCTGCCATTATTCGGCAAGAGTACCACGGCATGTTGGAGAATGCTGGTAAGGCACTCAAAAGCCTCATGGACAGTCTCAATAGCGAACTCAACATAAAGTACTTGTTGGTAATTGAAGGTAGTGCCTCTATGGACGATTACACGAGAAATTACGAACTAAGCTACGAAAGAGCCCTGCAACTTAAAAAACTCTGGAACCGCCAAGGCATCGAGTTTGATCAGGATAAAATCCAAGTAATTATCTCAGGCAGTGGCACAGGAGGTATTGGCCGAGTTGAAGGCAACGAGCGCCTAAACCAACGCTTTTTGATATACATCATTCCTAAAGTTGGTACCATAGATACTGTAGATTGGGAAAAGCTAGACGAAATCAGTTCTGAGCTCAATCCCGATTCAGAAATGAACGAGCCTAATTGAGTATTATATAATAATCCATGGCTTGTAGGTTGTTGTTTAGATTAATTCTCCAACACTTTGCATTAGCTGACCATCCTTAGCTATTTTTGCCAATGTTAGAAACGATTAGCTATGCAGCAGGTCATTAAATATTTTAATAAATTCAAGGGAATACAACCTACCCTTTTAAAAAGCCTATTACTGAGCTTTTTGGTTGGTGTAGTTCTTTTTTCTTGTGGTGTAGAACTACAATTATACGAGTGGGAAAATATGGACTTGCGATTGTTAGACCGCTCAAATAGAGATACACTCAATGCAGAGAGCAATATCAATGCAGAAAATTTCTCCATCTTGGTTTCTTTAAACCCAGAAAACTCTATTACCGTGCGCTCTAGTGATTGGGTTAATGCCTCTGAGGGTTTTCAAGCCAACGATGCCATTACCAATATAGAAATTACGAGCAATAAGGACTACAACGACGAGTTTGCGAGCGGTACCTTACTCAACGATGTTTTTAGGGCCGTTAACATTGAAGAAGAAGGCGAAGGAAAAACTCTAGATAAATTTATTGATGAATTTGGTAAGCAATCTAATGCTATTAGAGAAGGCTTCGAATTGGTACCTTCGCTCGGGAACGATGGCAACCCCAGAGATTCTTTGCGTACATTTACCATTAGGCTTACATTAAGAGAAGCCGGTACTTTTATACAAACCACCGCTCCCATAAAATTGACAACTAATTGAAATTCTCTCAAGATAATTCGCCAATATTTATTCATTAACCACTAATATTTAGCTATGGAAACTAAAGAGATATACCAACTACCCGCAGGCGTATCGGGCTTTTTTGAAGAGAACGTAGAGACCCCCAAACGCACCGATGTAAACCAATTTCGCAAATGCTGCGAAAACTTGGCCGAGAATTCAGACTACCAAATGATTGACTTTTTCAATTTTAACAGCATGCCGACCAAAAGCTATCATTTAGCTTCTTTTAAGCATAAAACTGGTGGATATATCCTCATCTTTTGCAATCGGTACTTTCCATTGGTAGCCTTTAGCCAAGTAGCCGACGGAAAAACAGTGGAACAAGTAGATCTAATGCTACCAGAAAATGAATTTTTTGACGATGACCTGCTGGACCAGTATTTTAAAAATGATTTTGAAGTATTGAGTAGTGCTTACTTAGGCATTACGGTAGATGCAGATAATATTGAAGATGCCAAAGCCGTAAAGCAGCTTACCTTTTATGAGTTTGCAGAGTTTTCTTTCTGGAAGCCCCAAGTTCTGGCAGATATTGTTTTTAATAATTGGGGGTGATTTTTTTTAATGATAAATTGTGAATTAGGTTGGATGAAATAACCTGCGTTACATTTTACCAACTCTAAAAGAGTAAGGTGCATTCTCTATTTTATATTTCTCGAATCCGAAATCAAAAAATTGTAAGGCGAGCCAAGGTGCTCTTAGTTTACCTACTTCAGTTTCACCAAACTTTACTGTAACATTCAAGGACTTTAACCTACCCTTCGAGGTAAATTTTGATTTACTGTAATCAAGAATTATATCTTCTTTCTGCAAAGCGACAGAAAACTCATTAAAAGCCTTTTTTTCCATTGCTTTATTAACCAACAAACAGATTTTTTCTTGATTGATAAAAAGTCCTGGCTTTCGTTTCTTCATAAGACGATTTGTTGTGATAAAAAAATATCTCTAATAAATAGGTAGCTTCTCAAGCTATAAGATTACAACTTTGATTAAAAATTTGGTAGCGAATTAAAAAGTATTGTAACATTCTATAATAAGAAAACCCGTGGATTTCGGCCTAAGTTTATCTGTTGTTCTTTTTGGTTTATATCATACACAAATACTCAAATCAACAAATAAGCAAATCGCTTTTTCGAAAACATACTTTCTTAAATACTTCTAAATACCTATATCCCAAAACCCCTTAAGCTTTCGTAAACTTCTCTCATAGGCATCCCCACCACATTGTAGTAAGAGCCTACAATTTTTTCTATCCCAATCATGCCAATCCATTCTTGTATGCCGTAAGCACCTGCTTTGTCAAAAGGTTGATAATTGTCTATGTAAAAATCAATTTCCGCCTCGCTCAAATTTTTAAAATGCACTTCGGTTTCTTCTTGTACCGTTTGCATTTTGCCTTGGTACAACAAACAAGCTGCTGAAATAACCACATGTTTTCTGCCTGAAATGGCTTCTAACATGGCTTTGGCCTCTTCACTACTTGCTGCTTTTTCTAAAAGTCGATCATCTAGCAAAACCGTTGTGTCAGCTGTAACTACCAAAGCATCTTCAAATTCAGGCTGCTTAAAGGCACTTGCTTTCTTCTCAGCCAAAAAAGCCGCTATTTGGTGCTTAGGACAATCCGTGGGATAATTTTCCTCAACTGATTTTACTATGATTTCAAAGTCCTTTACCAAGTGGGCAAAAAGCTCTTTTCTTCTCGGCGATTGAGAGCCTAATATTATACGCATAATTTTCTATTTTACTCAATCGCAAAAAAACAAAAGAAAAAGGGCGATGCAAGGGCATTTGTGTAGAATCAATCTGTCCTGAGCGTTTTTACCGGGTTAAGCATGGCTGATTTTATGGCTTGGTAACTAACTGTAGACACCGCTATAAAAATAGAAAAGAAAATAGCGCCTAAGTAAACCAGCAAGCCAATTTGAGTTTTGTAAACAAAGTTGCTCATTAAAAGATCTACCAAACCATAGCCTATAAAAGAACCAATTACTGTGGCAATAAGCACCAGTATTGCATACTCAGAAACCAGCAACTGCCACAAGTTCATTACAGAAGCGCCCAAGGCTTTCCTAATACCTATTTCCTTAGTGCGTCTTTCTGCCGAGAATGCTGCCAAACCGAACAAGCCCAAGCAAGCCACTATAATAGACAGGGTAGTAAATCCCATCATCAGCTTGTTCAAATCGAAAAGAAATTTATACTGTTCTTCAATCTCATCGCCATTGAGCTGAACATCAAAAGGCCAGCCGTCATCAAACTTTTTCCAAGTGGTTTTTACGGCATCAATACCGGCCTGCCTATTTGTGCTTGAAATACTGACCACATTGAACCCGAAAACCTCTTCCCTAGTAGCCCTAATACCCAAAGGCTCAATAGCTTGGGCCAAAGAAGCCGTATGGTAGTCTTTTACTACACCAATTACCGTGTGCTTGCCTCCGCCTCCATCTACCAAGTCTATGTACTTGCCTATGGCGTCGGCTGCTGTCCAACCAAAGTTTTTAACTGCCGTTTCGTTGATAACTATGGCGGCAGTATCGCTTTTTATCTCTTTAGAAGGTAGCCTGCCCTGCAAAAGTTGCAGCCCCATAACCTGCGCGTAACTATCCGAAGCCGTGATCATATTGATGCCCTTGCGCGCTTGTGGATCCATACCTTCGTGCACTACTGTGTTATAAGTCCAAGAAGAAACCCCCGCAATATGGTTTACATACGGATTTCTTTCAAGTTCTTTAAAGAAAGCCTTGTAAGATTCTGGCTGCTCCATCATTTTATCTGATGAGCGCAAACTCACTAAGTTTTTATAATCATAACCCAAATCTTTATTGATCATAAAGTTGAGTTGCTTACCAAGTGCGATAATGCCCACCAACAAAAAAGTAACTACCGCAAATTGCAAAACAACGAGTCCTTTACGGATCATTACCCCACCCGGCGATTTAATACCTGCATTTTTAAGTGCTTTTACAGGGTTAAAAGAAGAAAGGTACAGTGCCGGGTAACTTCCTGCGAGAAAGCCCACCACCAAGCCAATAAGAACAAGTGTAGGTATGGTCTTAAAATTATCAAAGTAAGTGATGTTAAAATCTCTATTGAGTAGCGCATTAAAATAGGGTAAGAAAAGCTCTGCAAGAATGACCCCTACCAACACAGAAATAAACGAATAAATCACCGCTTCGCCAATAAACTGAATTACTAAAGACTGACGATAAGCGCCCATAGATTTTCTAACCCCAACTTCTTTAGCCCTTTTTACCGAACGAGCCGTAGCCAAGTTGGTAAAGTTAATGGCCGCCAAAAACAGAATAAGTATACCAACTACAAAAACAATATACACCATGGTCACATCAGAGTTGGTTTCTAACTCAAAATATAAGCGCGAATTGAGGTGTATATCTTTGATTGGAATTACCGGCAAGTAAGCACCTTTGGCATACTGTGGCTCAAAATGGCGGTGCACAAAATCTTCTAAGCGCCCATCGATAATGGCTTGTGCCTTTTCCTTATCAGGTATTAAAAGATAAGTGTACACCATGGGATTATTGAAATTGTCTTCCTCTTCTTTTAAAAAGCTATCTAAGGCAGCTATGGGCAAAAGGTACTTAAAATGGAAGTGCGATTGATCCGGATATTTCTCTACGATGCCCGAAATGATAAATTCGGTTTCGCCAAGTTGTTGGATCGAAATGGTCTTACCTAGTGGATCTTGCTCTCCAAATAGTCTTTGGGCAGTTTCATGGGTAATGTAGACTTGGTTTTTGGTAGAAGCAAAGGCTTTTTTAGCGGCCTCCTTGTTTCCCTTAATAAAATCGATATCAAAAACCTCAAAAAATGCTTGATCAATAAATAAAAAGCCTTCCTCCTCTACTCGGTTTTCGCCAACCGTAACCCTGCCTCCGTTGCCCATAAAAAAACTGGTAGCCTGGGTAATTTCAGGATAATCGCTCAAAAGTGCATCTTTGATCGGGATAGAGATGCGGGCCGTAGTGCCACCATCATTAAATTTTTGATGCACCCTGTAAATGCTTTCCGACTTACTTTGGAAAGTATCAAAACTTGTTTCGTACTTGACAAAAATAAAGCTGAGAAAAAATAAGGCAATACCTATGGAAAGTCCGAGGATATTTAAGACAGAATACCATTTGTAGCGGATGATATTTCTCCAAGCGATGGTGAGGTAGTTCAAGAACATAACATTTTATCAATGGTTTTCAATATAAATATAGCCATTTGGAGTATGCCAACTATGAATCTTTACACTAATGGATTAAGTTTGCTTTGAGCGCCATGACAAGATTTTACAATTGCAGCTTTAAGTGGGCTTCGTATTAAAAATTTAGCCAAAAGACATTTATAAAAAATAGCCATACATTACAAACTAGCCCAAATTCTATTTAAACCTTTACTTTTAGAACAAAATTATCGGCTCAAAAATTAAAAGATTTGGAAACAATTTTATGGCAATCCTATCTTGTTTAGTAGACGCAATTCTTGACCATAACTTTTAACCCTATGAAAACAGTAGAACTGAACATATTAGCTTTCGGCATCGCCAAAGATATTATAGGAAAACAAACATTTACATTGGACGTGCCAGAGACCAGCAGCGTAGAGCAATTGAAATCTAAACTTTACAGCGATTTTCCAGAGCTTCAAAAACTAAAGTCGCTTTCTATCGCCGTTAACAACGAATATGTGGCGCCAAGCGAAAAATTGAAAGCCTCAGACGAAATCGCTTTAATTCCGCCGGTAAGCGGGGGGTGATGTTAATTGTTAATTGTTAATTGTTAATTGTTAATTGTTAATTGTTAATTGTTAATTGTTTTAAAAAATGATTATTACTCTATCAATCGTATTTGACATTTAGTGATAAGAATTTACCATTTACCATTTACCATTTACCATTTACCATTTAGTATAAGGAAATAACTCAATAAAACATATTTACCAAAATCAACTATGAAAATATACACCAAAACAGGAGACAAAGGGAGTACATCTTTACTTGGAGGCAGTAGGGTTTCTAAAGCCAACATCAGAATTGAAACCTACGGTACCGTAGATGAACTGAACAGTTTTATCGGCTTGCTAAGAGATTTTTCTTCTGAAGATACCGGTAGAAAACAACTGCTCATTGCCATACAAGAAAGGCTGTTTACCATTGGCAGCGCCTTGGCCGCAGAACCGGGCAAGTCTTTTAGCATTCCCGATTTAAGAGATTCTGACATACAATTGCTCGAAGACGAAATGGACAAAATGGATGAAGTGCTACCTCCGTTAAAGAATTTTGTGCTGCCCGGCGGCCACCAAGCGGTATCTTACTGCCATTTGGCTAGAACAGTTTGCAGAAGAGCAGAACGCAGGTGCATTGAGTTGGCCGAGCACGAAGAAGTGAGCGAGTTGGTCATTAAATACCTTAACCGCCTATCAGACTTTCTATTTATGCTAGCCAGGAAAATATCCCAAGAAACAGGGGCAGAAGAAATACCTTGGAAACCCAGAAATTAAGATTTATTCTAAATAACATTTATTGTGGATTTTATGCTATGTTATTTTTATAATTGCACTATGAAAAGATTATTTATACATATTTCAGTATTGATGAGCACAGCTCTAGATGCAAGATTGCATAAATATAAACCTGATTTCAGATAGCATTTATAGAATTAATGATATATGAACCCGGGTTAAAACTCGGGTTTTTTATTTTAATCAAACTTTTAACTAAAAAAAGAGAAATGCGCTTAGAGAAAAACAAGATGGAAGAAGCCATTAAATCTGACAAACTTGGCATAAGCCGATTTGGCATACACCAAAAAGATGTTTGGCTTTTTCTATACCCAGTAGCCCAGTTCCCGGGGTAAAAGCGCTGCTAAAACCATAAAGCAGCAAACCCCGGGCAGTAAAAAGTCCGGGGTTTGTTATGTCTAAACCAAAAATTTTAAGACTCAGGCAAACCCGGTAAGTATTCCGGTCTCTAGCTCATACTAGAGTTTCCCGCGCATTTGTGATGCTTTAATCAACACAAACAGCCTGAGCAATGAAAACATTATTACTTTTCATATTGACCCTGCTCCCATTGCAAGCAGCTATGGCAGAAAGCACTACTATAAAAGTCGCTCATTTGTCTGTTACTGGCATGTTCTTGACTGCTTTGGCCTTGGGTATGCTCGTTTGGTTGTTTAAAACCCCAGAAAAGAGAAAAGAAGCAACAAAAACTGACAGTACCCAAAAGGTATTGGCAGAGCAATTGGCAGAATTACCCACAGTTTCTCAAAATGTACAAACAGAGGTAAAGCTTCTTGACACTAACGAGCAAGCAGATACCTTTGTAATCATAGCCAAGGTAAACAAAGAAAAAAAGCCGAAGAGAAAAGCAAACAAGTTGCCTGTAAGCACCCTTTTGGTTTTATTACTCATGGCTTCTTTGTTTTTTGCCTTTGTACTTGCTCAATGATGCAATATTCCTGGCCCGTGAGTAAACTCATGGGCCTAGGTTTTAGGTTAAATCATTTAAACCCAATATTTTTACATACATGAAAAAAATTAAAATATTTATTGGCATTACTACTTTCTTGTTGGCCTACAATTTTTCGTATGCACAAAAGAGTGAAGATATATGGACCACACTTTCTGATATCGACTGGTACCAAAAATACAGTAAGGTCTACAATACACAGATTGGGTTTCCAAAATTCAGCGAAAAAACTAAGGCCTTGGATGGTAAGGAAATCAGCCTTA
>CAKZMZ010000617.1 GCA_937129345.1 uncultured Thalassovita sp.
TTTATGATTTTGTTAGGGAGGCAAACAATAAAGACACACCGCTGAGGGAACGGGTTTTCATAGATCCTAAAAAGCACCCTTACCGACCAACTATGATGGAATTTCTCTTTTGCGAAAATGTAGACATTAGTGGGCTCAAACTCAAGAATGCGCCTTTCTGGGTGGTGCATCCTGTATTCAGTAAAAACATGAAATTTCACCACCTCATTTTTGACTGCCAAAACGTGAACAACGATGGCTTTGATCCGGAGTCTTCGGATAACATTCTCATAGAGCACATCATTTTCGATAACCACGATGACAATGTAGTGGCTAAGGCAGGTCGTGATGTAGAAGGCAGAAAAGGGGTGGATGTGACAGGCACCGAATTAGAGAATTTTGATTCTCCCTACATCAAAAATAATCGCTTAGGTGGCCCAGTAACTGATGTGGTTTTTAGGCATTCTACCATACAAGGCCATTATGCCTTTGCGGCAGGTAGCGAAATGTCTGGCGGTGTAGATGGTATTTACATGTACAATTGCACAGCACCTGTAAAAGTAAAATCTGGCTTGTTCATAAAATCTAGCAGAAGGCGGGGCGGCTATGTTAAAAATGTGTATGTAAGAGATATTAAAATCAATGAAAGTGATATGGCGTTGACCATTATCCCAAATTACGATGGAGATACTACTTCAAGCTTTCCGCCTAACTTCTCTGATATCTTTGTAAAGAATGTTCGTGTAAACAAAACCAAGCATTCCATCCGTGTTTTTGGCTGGGGCGATGCCATTACCAAAAATGTGCTCTTTAAAGACATCAATATCAAAGCATCTCAAACGGGTTTGATATATAATTATGTAGAAGGACTGAAAATGGAGAATGTGGAAATAAACGGGGAAGCCTATGAAGGCACGCTCCAAAAAAGCGAGAAAAATATGTTACCTCCCGAGCAGACATGATCAATGGGAATATTTGGTTGATTTTCGAATTAAATATAAAGTTGACATGGTAGCACAGGCTAAAAAGTTAATAACTTATTGGTAAATTACTGATAACTACAAAGTAGTCATTTCATTTTCATAAGACTATTTGTCTAGAGGGACTTAGAGCTTCTTTGTCTCTCTTTTGTTATTTTCAAGAGTTACGCAAAATTCAAAAAATCTACAGGTATTTTTATCGTCCTACATTTTATTTCCATATCCTTATGTAAATATGAACAGAAGATTTTTTTTACAAAAAACGGGCATCGCAACAGTAGCCTCATTGCTTCCATACTCATCAAAAGCAAATCATCATACTTCTTCCGTTTCAAGAAATAATTCTGGAATAAAGCCTTTCCTATTCTTTGATCTTTGGAAATTAGACTATTGGGACAACATTTCATTGAAGCAAGCCGAACCAGAATTAATCGAAGAGTCTATATATGAAGATAATACAATCGATAGAAAGGGTCCAGGGAAACCCTGTGTTTTCTATGATTCTAATACCAAGGTTTGGCGTATGATTTATAATATAGGTTGGTCTCCAGTTGGTCTCATGTCAGCCATAAGTGAAGATGGCATACATTGGCAGCAAGACCCCCATCCTGAAATAAAGTTTCATCCTATTTGGGGCAAGCGTATAGCGGATCATCACATTTTCAATTTAGATGATGCCGCCGCTGGTGGTATGTATATAGACCCCTTAGCTAAAGACGGTTTTCCATATAAAATCTATATCCAAAGAAAGGGGCAACCTGTTTTTCAAAAAGCTTTACAAGATAAAAGGCATCATCTGCATAAATTAGCTAAGTATGGAGTTTCCGAAAGGGTCTTTCACGAGGGAAGAACCATAGTCTCCGAAGATGGCCTTAACTGGCATTTACATCCAGATTATAATTGGTCTAGGCCAGGTTTCCAACCGGAACCTCCCTATTTTGGCTTTTACAATTCTAATACTGGTAAACATCATATGACACTCCGCCCAGGTTGGGGCGATAGAAGGGTGGCAATGCAAACGACCGAGGACTTTGAGCAGTGGTCAGAACCCAGCCTATTATTGCAAATGGATCCTTTGGATACAGCTGCCACTGGTTTTTATGCCATGCCTGTTATATCAGTAGGGCATATGTATGTTGGTCTAATGTGGACTTTCCATAATTCTTCCAGCAGGCTTGTGGATAGTTTTAATTTGTATTATGGCAAAATGGATAATCAATTGACCTATAGTTATGATGGAATCCATTTTGTCCGTGGCCTGAGGAAGTCATTTTTGGAACTCAATCCATTTCCAATGCATGGCTCTACACAATTAAGGACTTATTCTATTATTGAATATGAAGATAAGGTAAGGATGTATAGCGGAGCAGTCCGCGCACCGCATGGTTTGGAGAGAACAGTTCAGGTGGAAGGTTTAGCGCCTAAGGCCATAGTAATGCATCAAATACGAAAAGACAGTTGGATGTACCTACAATCAAAAGGGCACTGGGCAAAAATTCTCACTAAACCCATGGCTATCTTTTCAGATGAAATTTACCTAAATGCTCAAGCTCCTTTTGGCGAAGTAAGATTTCAATTAACAGACGAAAAAAGCACACCTATTGAAGGCTTTACCTACGAAAATTGTATTCCATTGAAAATGGATGATCAAATGCGCTATCAATTGAGATGGGACGGTAATGGATTGGCTCAAATCAAAGGGAAAATTGTTCGGCTAGAAATGGAGTTCAACAACGCGAATATTTTTGCGATTTATATGGATTACCATATGCTCGATGCAGAAGACATGTGGCTATTGAAAGAGGGCCAATCAATAGAAAGGCGCTGGTTTGACTACTAGGTTAAATAGCACTAAATACTGACCGATAATAATGATTTTTTATAAGGTAGGAAATCTAAGTTTCTCTATCATTTGGTTACTGTACCTTTTAAAAATGCGTTAATACCGATTCTATATCATACTTCTATACATGCAACAATTTTATTACGGATACTTGAGCAGCGCTTTTCTTACATCTTCATATATAAATGAGGATGATGTATAGTAATCGCATTATAAAAAGAAGTAAGAAGCGTAAAAATAGCAACAGTTAAAAATTAAATTTTGCATCTTTTGTAGGAAGGTTAATAGCGGTCATTCTCCCCGTAATATTAATATTCGATATAAAGTACCCAATCTTGCATAATGGGAGGATTGACTATCAGCCATTCACCTTTTTTATCGGTGACCAACTTCTTTCCATCATATTTTTTCCCTGTAATGGGATCAAAAAAATAGTATGTATATGTGTGATCAGGTTCTAGCTCTAATATCTTGAGTGCATTTTTCTTAAATCCAACCTTAGTAAAATAAATCAATAAACCATTATCTAATTCGGCCGCATAAGGATCATAAAAGTTATCGACATCTGCATGGTAGCTAACTTTATTGGGCGATGGCTTAAGTGTCCACCAAGGCAAGGCCCTTAAAAAATCGGCACCATATCCTATCTGCAAGCCTCCTTTATAGTGCATCGCTTCCTGCCATGGCACGTTGCCCCATGTGGCACCCGTAGGAGATTCTCCAAAAAGCTGATCTTCTGAATTGAATTGCCAAATGCCCTCTACCCCGTAAGAGTACCCAGGCGTACCCTGTAAAACATTACTCCAGAACAATAACCTCTGTACGTCTTGCCAACTACTACCGAACATCCCTTCAAAACACACTTCTCCGTGTATGATTGGCTTATCAGGAAATCTATTGAAATATTCCTTTATGAACTTATTTGAGCTGGATATGGTCTCAAAACCTTTATGTCCACTTTGTAGCATTACCATATCTAACCATTGCATCTCGTTGATTGGATTTTTGCCATCATGAATACCGGGGCCTGGATGAGTAGTTAGTAATCTATTGTAGGGGTCGTTTTCTTGTATAAATTGGGCGACTTCGCTCCATTGTTGCCTAAATTCTTTTTTATAAAATTCCCAATTATCATCTAAATCGGTATAATAAGCAAGGGTGGTTTCACCACTTAATGTATAAGTAACAGGGTAAGCTCCATATCTAGCTACTAGATATTCCCAATGTTTTTTCACATTATCCACCCCCATCCATTTCATATAATAACCCCATAAGCCTACAATATTAGGGACAAGTCCCGATTCTAAAATACTTTCGACCCTCAAGTCTGTTAACTGAAAATAACTTGGATTTATGCTTTGAAAAGACGTATCCCATGGGTCTCCATTTGCATTTCTACCTCTGATATCGAAAGGCTCAATATCACATGGAAAAGCAATGGCAAACTGTATTACACTAAATCCCTTCTCTTTCCTATCTTTTAATAATATCTCAAAGTCTGAAGGGAAAGCAAACCGAGATGTCATGCCGTGCCACCAAGAATCTGCCAGCCAAAAGAACGGGGTGCCATCTTTATGATTCAAATATTTACCCTTTTTACTTACTTGTACAGGGCCATGTAAATAAACTGGATTAGTCCCTGTATACTCTTCAACGTTAATGTTTCCACTTTGCCCATGCAATGCTTTATTCTCCGTATCAGAACAAGCTGTAATAAATGTGTACGCTCCTAAATCCGTGCTAGAGAATCTAAATTTCCATGTGCTGCCTCCATCCCAAAAGGCTGGGATGGTGATACTCTCACCTGTTTCGGTATGTTCGATCATCGCATGTAATGAGATCTCTCGGAAGGGATTTTCATACACTTTTTCAGATTCATATTGCCACTCAACTATTTGGTTTTGCCCTACTTTTAGTAATTGGGCAAAAGCATGTTGCGCTAAAAATTGAAGTAAAAGTAAAATGAAAATAAATGGCTGCAATTTCATAGTATTAAAAGGTTTTAGTTTGAGGCAAAGCAATACGCACAACTGCTATAATTTTGAGTGCATTGTATAGTATTCAAAGGTTTGTGCCAGCAATTTTTATCAGATTGGCAAGTAAAAAAACATTAAGGCTTTTTGCAACATTGTACCTGCCAGAAAAGGCCAAGAGTTCAAAATAGGTAAGCTAGATTTTCATCCGAATTATTACGAGTATATCATTTCCAAATTACTCTTTGAGAGCTAGGTGATTTCCTGTCTCACTTTCGCTTTTGCAAGGCCCTATGCAACCATAACAAATCAGGCCAACAAACATACGGCAATGCGGTATCTTCAAACGAAATGAATTTTTGATGAAAACTTTTTATCTATGAACAATTCGCTACAGAGTTTATTAACTATTTTTTTTCTGATGCTCACGCAGGTGGTCTGGGCACAAGAAAAAACCGTAAGAGGTACAGTAACTGCCAACGATGGAAGCGGTGTGCTCCCCGGTGTGACTATTTTGGTACAGGGAACTACTAATGGTACAACTACCGATATGAACGGTAACTATAACCTATTAGTCCCTGCTGATGCAAATGTTTTGACTTTCAGCTACATAGGCTTCAGGACCCAAGAAGTAGAAATTGGGAACAGGACTCAAATCGATGTAGAGCTTGAAGTAGATGCGAGTCAGCTAGAAGAAGTAGTGGTTATCGGCTTTGGCACGCAAGAGAAAAAAGACATTACTGGTGCGGTTTCCTCTGTATCAGGAGAAGAGTTGAACGAAATTCCAGTGCCTTCTTTTGAACAAGCACTTACCGGTAGGGCTGCAGGTGTGCAGGTTACTACAGGTTCAGGTACGCCAGGTGCAGGGGCAAGTTTACGCATAAGAGGGGTGGGTTCTACTAATAATGCAGAACCGCTTTATGTAATCGATGGTATCATCATTGGTAATGTAACTGGTGGAGGGCAAACTTCCATTAGTCCACTTTCATTGATCAACCCCAATGACATAGAAAGTATAGATATTTTGAAAGATGCTTCTGCTACGGCCATTTATGGTGCAAGGGCAGGTAATGGCGTGGTAATCATTACCACTAAACGAGGTAAGGAAGGTAAAATGTCGATAAACTTAGATACCTACACGTCGGTAAACGTATTAGATAGGAGCAATTTTTCTATGTTGAACGGACAACAATGGGCCGAATACTACTCCTCTATGATGAACGAAGTGGGCAATACCGACTATGTAGGGAAACCTTTTGTAGATAAAGTATTAAGCGGTGCAGATTTACCAACGTATGACTGGTTTGATTACGCCTACAGAGATGGAAGCATCAATAGCGTAAACCTCTCAGTAAATGCAGGCTCTGAGAAATCGCAAATTTTTACCTCATTAAACTACTTTAACCAAGAAGGTATTTTGCCAAACTCTGATTTGAGGAGGTATACTATAAGACTGAACAGTGACCACAAGTTTGGCAAAAGATTAAAAGTAGGCAATACTTTGGCCATTTCGAGAAGTGAAGCCAATACGGTAGGTAACGTAAACGCCAATTCAAATACAAAAGATTGGATAGGTAGGCTATTGGCGGCCAATCCATATAAACCCATTTTTGATGCTGAGGGCGATTATGCAGGTCTAAACGCGGGTGATCCAGATGCAGAAGGACAGCTAGATTATCTCAACGAGCATCCTATCTGGAATATGGAGACCAATTACAACAGGGTTGTTAGAAACAGGATATGGGGTTCCGTATTTGCCGATTATGAAATCTTAGAAGGCCTGGTTTTCCATACTATGGGCTCGATTGATTGGAGCTTTAATAAAAACGAGGCAAGAACGCCAGCCAATACCATTGATGGGGCAGCCGCAAGAGATGAGACCACCTCTAGGTTAAATATGAACTTTAATGAACCAAGGACCTGGTTTGTAGAAAACACACTCCGTTACCAAAAGCAATTTGGCAAGCACAACATTAATGTAATGGCAGGTTATCAAGCTCAGAATAGCTTGAATACAGGTTTTAGTGCTGGTGCTGGTGCTTTTGTTGACACCAGATACTGGTTTTTTGGCAGACCACAACTTACTAACGAAATAACAGATGGGGAAGGTAATGTATTGGCTACAGTACCATTGGTTCAGCCGGGTGTTGGCAATTTTCAAAACGAATCTGCTTTTGTATCTTATTTTGGACGTGCCATTTACGATTTTAATGACAAGTATTTATTGACTGTTACCGTAAGAAGGGATGGTTCTTCTAGGTTTGGCCCCGAGCAACGTTGGGGTACTTTCCCTGCAGTATCTGCCGGCTGGAGAATTTCTGAAGAGGCTTTTATGACCGATATAGAGCAGGTTTCTAACTTAAAATTACGAGCAGGTTACGGCATTAGCGGTAGTGATAATACCTCTCTTTACCAATGGAACTCGCGTGTAGGTACAGGTGGCAACCAAGAATATGTATTTAATGGAGGGCCAGTTCCTGGTGCAATTTTAACAAGGCTGGCCAATGAGTTTTTAGGTTGGGAGGAAATTAGAATGCTTAACGTAGGTTTAGACATTGGTTTTTTCAAGAACCGTTTAGAACTTACCGTAGATTATTTTGATAAAACGACTGATGGCTTGCTCTTAAATTTTGCCCCGGCAGAAGAAGTGGGTGTATTAAGCAATCCTTCAGGCAATTTGGGTGAGATTAATAATAAAGGCATAGAATTTACAGTGAACAGTGTAAATATGATACAAGGCGGCTTTAAGTGGTCAACTAATTTTAACATCTCAGCAGTAAGCAATGAGGTCGTTAGCTTACCAGCCAATGCAGATCGTTTCAATGGGCCTAATATTACTAGGGTAGGAGAAGAAATCGGTGCCCTGTATGGTTTTCAATCTAACGGATTGTTTCAAAACTGGGAAGAAGTTTACGGCCATGCCTATCAGAATCAAAATGTAGAGTCATTTGATGAGGAGACAGGTTTACCGGTTTATTCAGGAGCGACTGATCAAGCAGTACAGGCCAATAACACAGCCCCTGGCGACATCCGTTATGTAGATCAAAACGGAGATGGATTCATTGATGCTGACAACGATCGAGTAATCATAGGCAGTACCCTACCAGACTTTACATGGGGCTTAAATAATACCTTTAGCTACAAAGGCATTGGCTTGTCTGTTTTCTTTCAGGGTGTACACGGCATAGATTTGTACAATAGCTTAAGAATTAGACAAGAACGCTCTAATGCTTCTTTCGCCAATCGCAGAGCAAGCGTACTTGACAGATGGCAGGGAGAAGGCACCAGCAATAGCATTCCAAGAGCTGTATTTACCGATCCCAATTCTAATGAAAGAGCCTCTGACATTTGGGTGGAAGATGGTTCATTCATCAGGCTTAAAAACGTAAGATTATCATACAATCTTCCGCGGACATTATTACAAGCCATCGGCATGCAAAGTGGCGGTGTAAACTTTTACGCGGTCGGCACCAACCTGCTCACCTTTACCAAATACTCAGGATTTGATCCAGAAGTTGGTCTAAGAAGTGGCGGTAATCCTGAAACGGCAGGTGTTGATAACGGAGCCTATCCGATTTCGCGTCAATTTACACTCGGCATGCAATTATCATTTTAATAAATAATAAATAGCTATAAAAATGAAAAAATACATAATTATATTGTCTATACTTCTTATAGGTTCTTGTACAGAAATGTTGGATCAAACTGATCCTACAGGGCCTACCGGAGAGGATTTCTTTAAATCAGAGACGGACATAGAACAAGCTGTAGTAGCTGCCTATTCAGGACTTTCTAATCCGAATTCTTTCCACAGAATAGGAGTTGTTGGATTTGAACAGTTTTCTGATAACGTGTATAGTGGGTCGAGTACTACAGATGGGGCACATGCAACATGGACCACCTTTAATTACGATCCGCAAAGTACTAACATCACGAGAACATACAGGGGTTTCTATCAGTTGATAAACCAATGTAACCAAGTAATCGCAAGAGCTCCCGAGGCAGATATTAGCACAGAGGTACTGAACCAAGCCTTGGGCGAAGTTCGCTTTTTAAGAGGGTTTGGACATTTTATGCTTACCTTAGTCTTTGGAGATGTGCCCATCGTAACAGAACTCCCGGCAGATCCGGCAGGTTTTGCGCCTGAGGCTTCTCCGGCTAGTGAAGTCTATGAGCAAGTAATTGCCGATCTACAATTTGCAGAAAGCAATCTTTCGCCCGTTGCAGCTCAAAACGGTAGGGTTACAAGCTGGACAGCCAAGGCCATGTTAGCAAAAGTGTATCTTTTTGGGGCAGATGAGTTGGGCAATAGCGCTTGGTATGGTTTGGCTGAACAAAAAGCAACAGAAGTGATTAATGGAGGGCCTTACGGATTGTTCAATGATTCGGGTAATCCTACAGAAGACCTTATCTCCATCTTTCAAACATTTAATGAAAATGGCAAAGAACATATTTTTACCGTAAACCATTTTAATGGAGGGGGCAACTGGAGTGATGGCAATGTGGCCTCTCAATTCCCCATGGCCATGAACCCAAGGCAAATGCGTAACAGAAATAATATGTGGGGTTTTGGCTGGGCTTATGTATATGAGGCCATAGACCAACAATGGAGTGATGACGATGCACGTAAGGATTACAATATTTGGTTTCAGGATGAGCCAATCATTGTAAATGGAGATACCACAGGTTTTTATGACCAACTTGGACAAAATAGGTGTTGCGTAAGAGATAACGGCATGGGTTTCCAAAAATTCTGGTATCAAGAAACTACCAAAAATGTAAATGGTCAATCTACTCTAGGCTTTCCTGTAATGCGCTATGCAGACCTATTATTAATGTATGCTGAGGCCGATTTATTGGCAGATGGCAACATTAGCCAACAAGGTGTAGATGCAATAAATGCAGTGAGGGAACGCGCTGGACTTCCTGCACTTTCCGCTGCAGAAGTGACCTTAGAAAAAATTATGGAAGAACGACGTTGGGAACTCTTTGGAGAAGGCAAAAGATGGTTTGATTTTGTGAGAAAAAGAACCATACTACCAAATCTGATCAATGATGCTTTTGCAGCAATCGCAGCAGGAGATACTGACAATGATGACAATGATTTCAGTGCTTTCACACCTGAGAGACATTATAAACTGCCGTATCCTCAATCTGCTATAGACAGAAACCCAAATTTGGTGCAAAAACCTGCTTGGTCTGCTGGAGAATAAAATCAAATAGTAAGTTTATATCAACCTATAGGCATTTGCTTGTAGGTTGTTTTTATTTTCTATTACCTATTCCGATATTTATCTACAATGAAACCTTTCTACATCAACCTACTATTTTTTATCATTATTTTTTTGTTTGCTTGCCAAGAGCAATCTAAAAAAGAAACGAACATCACTGTATTAGACATTGGCGCCTCTGCTTGGCAAATTTTGCCTGTTGATGTGGATGAAGACGGCAAAGAAGAAATATTTCTTGGCCTTTACGAAGGGGTAGCTCGATTGTGCGATGCATCTGGGAATACACTTTGGGAATTCACTTTAGATGGCTTTCCATTTTCATTGGGCAGTGCCCATTTAGATGGAGATAAAAAGAAAGATTTTTTGGTGGCTACTTCGGCAGGTACTTTATTCGCGCTCAATTCATCGGGAGAAAAACTTTGGTCTTTTAAATCTAAACAACCTTTGTACAATGTAGTAGCTGGCCAGTTTGAGGGCAATGTGACAAAAATAGTGGCAGGCGGTATTGATAGGAAAGTATATGTTTTCGATACCCAAGGCAATTTACTCAATGATTCTGTTGAAGTAAACAGACTTGTACACAGAATGCTTGCTGCAAATTTAGACCAAGACCCTGAAGATGAATTACTGGTCATTTCACACCGAGACATCGCCTCACTTTTTGATATAGAAGGAGAGGACATAAATCTGATTTGGGAAAAACCACTTAAAGTGCCGCAACGCTTTGTAAATTGGGAAAACCCCAGAGGGAGTTTTTATG
>CAKZMZ010000618.1 GCA_937129345.1 uncultured Thalassovita sp.
AGTTAGAAGATAATACGGTTTTAAGTGATAAAAACGCAGTTGATTTCCTCACAGAGTACGGTAAAAATAATCCTGAAAACAAGGTGATTATGAAAACGACTCTGGGCGATATACATATTTCATTGTACGAAGAAACCCCACTGCACAGAGCCAATTTTATCAGATTAGCTAAAAAAGATTTCTATGACGAAACCTTATTTTACAGAGTGGTAAAGGGGTTTGTAGTACAAGGTGGCGGTTCAGACGACTTATCGCACGGTAGACTCAAAAGAAAGATTGGGAAATATACGATTCCGCCAGAATTTTATAATCAGTATTTTCATAAAAAAGGGGCTTTGGCAGCAGCTAGAAATTACGAGGACAATCCAGATAAGCGTTCCAATCCTTTCGATTTTTACTTTGTTCATGGGGTACTTTATGATAAAATTACCTTAGATGCCATGGCCGAAGAGAAAAATGTAACCTTTGACGATGCTCAAAGGCAAGCCTACCTCACTGTAGGTGGAGCGCCCCACTTAGATAACGAGCATACGGTATTTGGTGAAGTAACCAAAGGCCTAGATGTTATAGATGAAATTGCTGCCCGCGAAGTTGGCGAAGGCGATTGGCCTCTTGAAAATGTGTATATTAATTCAATAACAATTGTGGAGTAAAGCATTTTGAAAAAGAGAAACTTTAATAGAGAGGCTTTTGAGCATTTTTTGCAGCAGCAAGAAAAGCAAGAATTGGTAGAGCAACTAGGTGATTTGTTCGAACGCTTTGAAGTAGTCTCTGACTACTACAGAATGGCTTTAAGAAGCGGAAGTAGGGAAATCCTTACCAAGTACAAAGATAAATTAGAAGAGGAATTTTTTGTTGAAGGTGATGAAGATGAACTGCTTGAGCCAGATCTAGATAGGATTGCACATTTTATTGAGGAGTTTTACAGTCTAAACCCGAGGGTAGGGCATGTGGTAGAACTTGTTTGCTTTACCATAGAATTGGTTTGCGATTTTGAAGACGAAACCGACGATTATCTAGAAGATTATTTTTATGAGTACTTTGAGGGGCTTTTTGAGGATTTATTGGACAGACTTCAACGAGAAGGCAAACTTAGAAAATACAAAATTTATCTTTCTGAGGTTGTACAGGGTATGCAAGACCATGCTTTAAAAAATCCATTGCTGGAGGTTTTTGATGGATTTTATAGCTGATTACGCTTCAAATTCTAAGTAGCCTTCAGGTATGAGCCCGCTAAAAGAAGAGGGCTGGAATACATAATCCTTGCCTAAATACCTGAAATAGGGAGGTTGTACAACATCATAACCTACTCCTGCATATTCATCGCCTACATAGGTAATTGAATCTCCGACATTAAGCGCGACTTTTTCTTGGTAGCCATTAGGCTGGGGTAGACCATGCAAACTAGCCCCTGATTTTACTACTTTATACTGTCCGTTCTGTTTAAATCTCATATGTATAAAATAGCTCTCATAAGAAATTTGTTTTTGTACAACAAAAAAAGCCGATGTAAAAATCGGCTTTTGAATTTATTATATGATAAAGATATCTATTATCTACCTCTGTATTTAGCTGTGTATCTGCTCGTGCCTATAATATAGCTTAACTTAAAGGTAGTAGCTAAGTACATATCTGTAGCAGGACCACCTCTGCGCATACCGGCTAATTGCTCTTTAGTACGGGGGTTCTGTATTGACGCAGGCTCTCTTAATGCTTCTGAGAACATGGCTCTATCTTCTGCACCTCTAAATGCCATAGCAGCAGCCAAATCACTCATACCTTCGGTGTTGCTAGGTAACGTTTCACCACTCACGTCATCCAAGTAGTCGGTAAAAGCGTAACGAACTACCATTTCTGCACTAAAGTCTACATTAGGACTTACTTTGTATCTAAAACCAACTCCCGCTGGTATAACTATTGCGAGTGGCGAATAGTTAACGCCAGTTGTTTGCAGGTTTCTAAGATTCACCCAAGCCCCACCTAAATCGAAAGGTGTTTTGGCTTGTGGGTTAAAATAAGTAGCAGCCACACCTATTGTAAAATATGGGATGGGCACCTTAGGTCTTTTGTAGAAATAGCTGGTGTTTTTGAATAAATCCAACACGATGCCACCAGATACCTCAACCATTCTAGTTCTAAAGTGTAGGTTTCTACCATATCTGCCTGAGCCTCCACCCTCTTGGTCAAAAAAGTCACTGTTGTAATCATCGCCCGAGATGGCGCCATACATTAGACCAAATCTACTTGAGATGAAAGACCCTACTTTTTTCTCTGCAGTAAAGCCCAATCCTATTCTAGATTGCTGAAAATCAATACTGGCCATACCAGCAGCAGGCACAATATCACCAAAGTAGTTCATCATACTTACTGAGCCGCCTAAGCTCCAGTATTGTTTGCGGGCATTGTATCGCTGCGCATCAGCCCACTGCGCAGAGAATAGAAAAAGTAATGCTATTGCAAATTGTAAATGTTTCATTCTAAAAATATTACAGGTTCGAATAATCATGACAAAAAAATTTTCTAGCCCCAGTAGTTATTTATCTAGCATGCTTTATTGTGTTTGTTAATTTTTATTAGTAACTCATTTTAAACTGATTTATTGAATTTGAATTGTAGTAGAAATTAAAAAAAGAAAAATACGCTGCACACATTAGCAGGCCATGTAACGCTATGCAAGTACAGCTTATTATCTGCATTCGCTATGCAATTTGTAAGAGATTTAAGATTGGCCTTCTATGTTTCGCTTTGTGGTTAGGGACTTTTACGGTAATTCTACTTTTTGCTAAAATGCACTTAATGCGTTCCAAAGAGCTGATTTTTGGCTGTATGAGAGCATTTGCTCAATGAGTATTTTCTAAGCTATTTTGCTTTGTTGAGGATGCTTTTTAAATCCAAAAAATATATATATAGTTCGAAATCAATCTTCGGGTTACAAGCCGAAGTAATAAATGCTAGAATTAAAGCGGCCGAGGAATTATCATTGCGAAATGTTGAGGTGCAGATATTAAAAATGATGGTTTTGATTTTGGCTTTTTAATAAAATATCTGGCATTATTATGAATTTACTTAGAAGACGAGATATATCGGCATCGAAACGACATGCTGAATACGCTGACCGATGTGGGTGTCGACACCAACATCTGCAGGACTTTTACTATTTTTCAAAAAGTTTTATTTCAAGTAATTTCATAGTAGAGTCAAGTATTTCCGAAGTGTGTATAAATAAAAGCGCCTGATCGTAACTTTAAAAAAAGATTGCATTAGATAAGTAGAAGAAAAAATATCTAACCTAGCTTACTTGTGGTGATAGTTTTACTTCAATAATATTTTTAAAAATCTAATTTTTGACCGTATTCCTAATAATTAAGTAAGATGATCTCATAAATTTCTGTAGTAAAAGAATGCAATACTTCTTATATTAAGATAATTAAAAAATTCTACTCAAACTTTAAGGAACCATATTTCTTTAAAAAATGGCACATAATCGATTTTTTATAAAAACAAACATAAAATGAACGATAAAGATGAATGGTTGATCAGATTAGCAACAATAACAGGGTATATTATTTCATTCTTGCTAGGCCTTTATTATTTTACTGATCTAATAAATTCGGAGATATATCAGTAAGAAATATAAATCTTAATTGTAGCAAATGACCAAAGTGTTTACCAGGCAAGAGATATTAGAAGTAATTCCTAATATCGATTTGATTACAGAGCTAGAAAGAGGTTTTATAGCTTTTTCAGAAGGCAAGGCCATGGTGCCTCTGCCTGGTGAAATGTTTTTTGAAGAGCTGCAAGGGGAAGTGCAAATCAAATATGGACATTTAGAAAATGATCCATATTACATTGTAAAGATAGCCTCAATCTTTCCTGGAAACATCACCTCAGGACTTGCCACGAGCAATGGATCTATGCTGGTTTTTTCTGCTAAAAATGGGCAGTTATTGGCTGTTTTATTAGAAGAAGGGAAGCTCACCGCTGTTAGGACAGCCGTAGCGGGTGCTGTAGCTGCAAAGTATCTAGCACCCAAAAAAATAACTTGTATAGGAATTATCGGTACAGGCGCACAGGCAAGATTGCAATTAGAATACCTCGAAAAAGTGACCGACTGCAAGGATGTATTGGTTTGGGGAAGAAATGAAGCCCATGCAAAAGCTTATGCCGAAGACATGAATAAAAAAGGCTTCAACGTTAAAGTAGCTAAAAATACTGCAGATATTGGCAGCAGCTGTAATCTCATCGTAACCGCCACAGCAGCAGTAGCCCCAGTTATTTTAGATAAGCACATCAGAAAAGGTACGCACATAACGGCAATCGGAGCAGATAACTCTGAAAAAAATGAGCTAGAGCCATTGACTTTGGCTAGAGCAAATTTAGTGGTAACCGATAGCCTTGAGCAATCTCGAAGCAGTGGTGAGGTTTTCCAAACATGGATCAACGGTCTCATTTCTGATAATGATGTGCTAGAACTAGGCAACATCATTAGAGACAAGGCCTTTCAAAGAAGTGCTGAAAATCAAATTACCGTAGCTGATTTAACAGGAGCTGCCATACAAGACATCCAAATTGCCAAAGCTGTTTATGAGCAACTTTCTAAATAGAACTTATTCTTATAGCTTTCTGAAAAATTGCGT
>CAKZMZ010000619.1 GCA_937129345.1 uncultured Thalassovita sp.
CAGGAGAAGGACAAAAAGCGAGCGAAAACTTCCTTACCCTACTTAGGGATCCGGCTAAACCGCTTTTTAACCGAACCATACAAGCTGCTTACCCGCCGGGCTCAACCTTTAAAACACTCATGGCGCTAACAGGGCTTAACAATGGTTCTTTAGATTCTACTACTACCTATTTTTCTTGCGATAAATCTCTAGTAGGCTGTCATGGACATCCTTCGCCTTTAAACGTATTTGGCTCTATACAGCATTCTTGCAATCCATTTTATTTTAAAGCACTAAGGAAAATTATACTTACAGGCAAAGCCCAAACTGAAAGTGAAGATACTAGGCTGGGCATGCAAGCATGGCACGACCAACTCAGCCAATTTGGCCTGGGTAGCAAAACGGGTATTGATTTGCCCTACGAACAAAAAGGGCTTGTACCCTCTCCAGAATATTACGATAAAAATTACTATACCAAAGATTGGAGGCTTTCTAATGTGTATTCTATTGGCATAGGGCAAGGCGAGGTCTTGTTAACGCCCTTACAGTTGGCTAACCAAGCCGCTACCATTGCCAACAGAGGTTGGTACTATACTCCACATTTGGTGTATCAAATAGGAGACAGCACCTTGCAACATCAAAAAAATGAAGTAGAAATTGACGAAGTTTATTTTGATTATGTGGCAAGGGCCATGTCAAACATATACACGGCAAGTTTGGCAAAACATCCTGAAATTACCATTTGTGGCAAAACTGGTACTGCGCAAAATCCACATGGCGAAGACCACTCGGTATTTATGGCTTTTGCACCATTGAAACAGCCAAAAATTGCCATTTCGGTATATGTAGAAAATGCAGGCTTTGGAGGTTCTTGGGCAGCGCCCATAGCAAGCCTTTTAATTGAAAAGTACTTAAAAGGTGAGATTGACCAAAGAAGGGTTTGGATTGAGAATTACGTACTAGCTGGTAATTTTATGGATACGCAATAATACATTGAACGAAAATCTGCGTAACCAAATAAAACGCTAAAAATATTTGACCGATAACCCATTAGCACTATGAAAAGCATCTTTTATGTATTGATAGGCAGCCTTTTAATTTTTGCCTGTAAATCTAACAGATTGGCAACCAATGAGCCTTTTAAAGATGATGTAAGCATTTATAGAATAAAAGTTGTTCCGGTGGAAGATACCACTGAAAACACTGCTTTAGCAACAGAAGAGATTGCGAAAAACGATACCATACCCTACACACCTATAGATCCTGCAATGTCCGTCAACTACGAGTTGGACCAGGCATCTATTTTATTGGCACAACGCAACCAAAAAGTAGTAGAAGAACGCGGCATACTCGGTTATACCATTCAGGTATATTCGGGAACCAACCGAAGAACTGCCGAAGAAATACGAGACAAACTACTTTTAACTTATGAGGAGCCTACTCAAAGGGCCTATGACAGGCCAAACTATAAAGTAAAAATTGGGCAATTCCTTTCTAAAATGGATGCTTATGAGCTGTATTTATTGATAAAGGATGACTACCCGCAAGCTTTTATTGTTCCCGAACTGCTCAAGACAGATATGAACCAATATATTTTAGAGGAAGAAAAAAACTGAAAATATAATAATATTTTTTTGTTTTTATCGGAAAAATTTCTTTTATGTGGGGAATATGCTAACAAATAGTCGCAATACTTGTTTTACTAATAAAACTAATTCACATTTATTATGCTTAAGGAAACCTTTCAGGAATTTGAAAATCATGAGGTAATCGAATCAGTAGTTGACCATCTTAGAAAAAAAGGATTTGAAAAAATAAAAGTAGACAATGGAGAGTTTGAAAAACCCTCTACTTTGACCCGTCGAGAAACAGGAGAAGAATTTGTGCCTAACATTACAGCAACAAAAGGAAGCAGCAAATGCTATTTTGAGTTCGTTGAGAAGAAAAAGCAGGTACAGAAAAAATTAATCGATAAATGGAGTTTGTTGTCTGCTTTTGCCGAATTTAAAGAAGGCAAGCTTTTTTTGATAGTTCCCAATGGAAAATTAAGCTATACACAGAGGTTACTCAAGAAAAATGAGGAAATCAATGCTGATATATTGCCTCTGAAAATCATCAAATAGATTCTTTCGAATTGCATATCTGAAGGGTTTAGCAATCAGTTAAACCCTATTTTTTTGCCCTTCCAGCCATTTTTCTCCATTTGTTCGGCAGCATCCAAAACCTTGGTTTTTAGTTCTTCTTTGTACTCATCTAGCCTTTTGGCCAATGCTGCATCGGTCGCCCCCAAAATTTGAGCAGCCAAAATACCTGCGTTTTTAGCGCCATCTAAAGCTACAGTTGCCACGGGCACGCCGGCTGGCATTTGCAAAATAGACAATACAGAATCCCAACCATCAATAGAATTTCTAGACTTTACGGGCACACCTATAACCGGCAGACTTGTTAAAGATGCCACCATACCCGGCAGATGTGCCGCACCTCCCGCACCGGCTATTATTACGTTAATCCCTTTTTCCCTAGCACTTTTGGCATAATCAAATAATCTATCTGGAGTTCGGTGGGCAGAAACTATGGTTACTTCAATAGCTACGCCCAGCTCTTCCAAAATCTCTGCGGCTTCTCCCATTACTGGTAAATCCGACTTACTGCCCATAATAATTCCTACTTTGCTCATGATTTTTTGTTTTTACGAATACAGCTAAAATAAACGCCTACGCTGACTTTAGGCAATCTCCTCTATATTTTTTGACAATAGCTACAAAATTACCGAAACTTTAGCCAAATCAGTATAGAATTTCATTATCTGAAAACATCGACATGTACAAAACTGTCTAATTGATGTTGTAAAAAGTTTGATTGGGTAAACGCTGAGGAATTAGCTTCATATCTTTTGCTCTACTACAGATTTTTGGACTCGATAAAGGAAATAAATCTATTAATTAGTGCTATATTGGTGTTTTTTTTAGGGTATTACTTTAACTAAGAAGCAGACATCGTAGAGAAGGAGATAAACGGCTGCAATAATAAAATTTTATGGGTATCAATACTGAAACTTTACAAGTCATTTTCGGTTTTCTGGTGATTATGGTCGCATCTGACCGCATTTCGCACTTCTTCCCTAAAATAAAATTACCGCTTATAACCGGGCTTCTGATAACGGGCATTGTAACAGGGCCTTACATTCTCAATTTAATTCCTTTATCTGCACAAGAAAACCTCCTTTTTATAAATGAAACCTCCCTCGCATTTATAGCCTTTGCTGCTGGTGGAGAGTTATACATCAAAGAACTCAGGAGCAGATTCAGAAGTATTGTTTGGATGACCTTTGGCCAACTGGTTGTTACTTTTGTTTTGGGCGCTATCGCTATTTACTTTTTGGCATCGCTCATTCCTTTTATGAGAGAAATGGAACACGGCAGCAAACTAGCCGTGGCCTTATTAGGCGCTACTATTTTTGTGGCGCGTTCGCCTTCATCTGCAATAGCCGTAATAAACGAAATGCGGGCTAAAGGCCCTTTTACCCAAACCTCTTTGGGAGTCACCGTTCTAAAAGATGTATTGGTTATTATTTTATTTGCCGTATGCTTTTCATTAGCTGGAGCACTTATAAGCAACACGCCCTTTAACCTTAGTCTTTTTGGTTTTCTAATTGCGGAACTTATCGCTTCTGGTGTTTTAGGCGTAATTCTGTCTAGATTAATATCATTCATCCTTAAAAGAAGATGGCTGATTCAAATAAAAACAGTACTGCTTTTATTAGCTGGCTACAGTATCTATCTACTCTCTCATTTTGTTAAAGACAATGCTTATGCTTACATAGGCCATGATGTACACCTTGAGCCTTTACTAATTTGCATTATAGCCAGTTTCTTAATTACCAACTACAGTGCTAATAAGGCAGAATTCTTTAATATTATACACAAGACTGGCCCGCTAATCTATATTGCTTTTTTTACCCTTACAGGTGCCACTATGTCTTTAGACGTGCTTGCTAGAGTGTGGCCAATAGCCTTGTTGCTATTTGCCGTGAGGCTCATTTCTTTAATTTTAGGAGCTTTTGTAGGTGGCACGCTCGGGGGCGATGGCTGGAAACTCAACCGAATTAGTTGGATGCCCTACGTAACACAGGCCGGTGTTGGGATTGGTGTGGTTACTGAAATTGCCAATGAGTTCCCCACTTGGGGCAATGAGTTTGCGACCTTATTGATTTCTGTTATAGTATTAAATCAAATTGTTGGGCCTCCACTATTTAAATGGTCTATAGTGCATTTAAAAGAAGACCACATAAAAGCTACCGGTCAACTATATGAAGGAGTGAGAGATGCGCTCATTTTTGGTTTAGAGGGCAAGTCTGTAGCACTGGCCAGGTTACTCAAACAACACGGTTGGGAATCAAAAATTATTACCACTATTTCTAATTTAGATTTGGCAAATACCTCTGATGTGGACATTAGAATTGTACCCGCAGTAACCAAAGAAGTGATGCAAGAATTGGGGGCAGAAGAAACCGAGGTAATCGTAACCATGCTTTCTGACAAGGAAAACTACAGAATATGCGAATTGGCCTATGAGCATTTTGGCACCAAAGATCTAATAGTAAGGTTGAACGAACGCAAAAACATAGATCATTTCCATAAATTAAAAGCCAAAGTGGTAGATCCCTCTACAGCCATTGTTAGTTTACTCGATCAATTTGTTCGCTCGCCAACTACCACTTCACTCCTACTCGGTATGGAAGAGGGGCAAGGTACAGCAGAGATAGAAGTATCAGACCCACAGCTACATGGCACATTTTTACGTGATTTAAGGCTACCACCTGATACCATTATACTTTCTATTAGAAGAGGGCCGCAAACCATTATTTCGCATGGTTATACCCGCTTGCGCTTACACGATTTGGTTAACGTGGTAGGCTCTACAGAAAGCTTAGAAGTCGTTAGGTTAAGGTTGGAAAAGGGATAGAATTTTTTAGTTTTTTATAAAATTGATCTCCTCAAATCACTTAGAAAGCCTTGTTTATCTACTTGTAAAATAATCCTCCAACTCCTTTATCTCATACCCGAAACCGCCCGATAAAATTGGGAAACGACACCAAGTTTTAGGATCTAGGTTTTTATCATCTAGGTGGAAAGAAGGGGCGTAACGCTCTCGTTTCCATTGGTTTCTACTCCACAAGCGGTAAAAGCGAATGATCCAATCTTTCAATTGCTCTTCTCCATAATGGACAAAGTCTTTTTTTAATAGATGAAAAGCTTCGAGCGGTACTTTTTTATCGCGAATGGCTACTGCTTCTATGGCATCAAGCAGATCATACGGCATTAAATCGGCCTCATCGGTTTGTTTTGAGTCAGGTGGGCGCAATTCTGCAGTGGGCTGTTGTGCATTTATAGCACTTAAGGCAGGTAAATTGATGTGTCCAGAAATTCCCTCCTTCTCCAACCATCTTAACCATTGGCGTAAAAAAGCCTTATCGATTCCTGCTATAGGACTCAGGCCACCACTGGTATCGCCATCCATAGTGGCATAACCTACTGCCGCTTCCGAGCGGTTACTAGTAGAAAGTAACAAAGCATTTTTGATGTTGGCCAACATCCAAACACTTGGGGCACGCACTCGAGCTTGTATGTTTTGCAGCGCTACATCATCGCTTTCCCAAGTTAGCTTTCTACCTAATTGCTCTTCAATAATCTCTCTATAACCTCTAAAAATAGGATTCACATCTAGCTCAAGGTGTGTTGCATTAATAGCATTAGCCAAAGTAGCAGCAGCATTTCTAGTGACCTCGCCGCTATTTTCGGTAGGCTGATAGGCCGTGGTAATCATGTGTCGTGCAATTTCCTCAGCGCTTTCACAATCTTGAATTTCTTCAAAATAAGCAAGCTTTTTTTTAAATCTCTCTAAGCCAATGCTTTCTATACCAAAACGAATCATCATATAACAGATGGATGCAATAGCGGCTGAGTCCGCCCCGCCACTCAAAGAAATGACAAAGCCTTTTGAATAGCTTTTTCGCATGTAATCGAACAAACCCAAACTGACAGCCCTAGTAAATTCTTCTTCTTTAATATTGGGGCTGCTTTCCCATGGCTTGTCTTCTTTCTCGGCTTCCTCAGGATCAATTTTAGGGAAATCAAAGTTATTGGTGATACATATATCTTTGAGGTCTGTAAACTTAAAATGCACGCTACTTTGAGCTTGCTTCACTCGGTTATCCTCGATATCTACCACAGCGGCTGTCACTCTTACATCATCAAAAATCAATCGCTCTCCAACTGCTTTTAGGTCGCCGTTGCTAGTAACCAATGTGCCTGCATCATAAATGGCCCTACCTGCTTCGTTGCCAGACATGTTGGCATACACATAAGCACAACCAAAGGCCCGAGAGCCCTCTAATACAAATCGCTTTCTTACTTTTAGCTTATCAAAAGCGAAGTGGCTGGCACTTGGATTTAAGATAATATCTATTCCGTACTGATGTAGTTTTACTCCTGGCCTCTTAGAGACCCATGCATCTTCGCAAACCTCAAAACCAATTTTAATTCCGCTCACCTCGAAAAAGATATCTCCAAAAGGATAGGTTTTTCCGGCAATTTCCACTTTTGAGCGTGTATTTTCTTGCCAAGCTGTAAACCAACGCGGCTCGTAGAGGATGCCATCGCCGGGTAAATACTGCTTTGCTACAAAACCTAGGATCTCCCCGTCAGAAATTAAGCAGGCTGTATTAAAAATATGGTTCTGATACATCATGGGCAAACCTACAGAAACCACAATACCTTTAGTCTCTGGCAAAATTCTTTGCAACATGTCTAAAGAAGTGGCATGTACCGAAGGAGAGTAAAAAGCATCTTCGCAGCCGTAGCCAGAGATACATAGCTCAGGCAAACAGAGTATGCTCACTTCTTTTTGCTTTGCCTCTTTTATTGCGCGTAATATATTGCTTAGGTTGTGCTCCCAATGCAAAGGAATTTGATTTAAAGTCGCTCCACCTATCTTTATAAGTTTCATATTGTGCTCTAAGAATTAAAAAATAACCTAACACGTTTTCCTTCTTAAGTATTCTAAACAACTACTCTGTTCTACAAAACAACAGTTTGTGAAGGTTGCCATCTCAAAAATAAAATAAAATTGCTGGCTAAGGTTTACCTTTTTCTTTTAAAGATATAGATAACTGAAAATACGATCATAATAAGTAATGTTTGGAAACAGTCCTCTGCTTTTAGCAGAGGATTGTGTTTTTATAGGGTATTGAAAACAAAAAAAGCTCCCGTATTGGAAGCTTTTTTTGTTCTTAAACCTCATAGGATTTTTTCACTGTAATTTCAATTTGCACAGATTATACAAAATCCTATAAGGTCTTATAAATTTTAAAGAAATAGCTAGCCCTCAAAATTAAGGTACAAAGCTACTTTGTGCGTTGTGATCCTATCTAAATTATTGGTATAAATATTATTGCCTGGCTTTAGCATGTTTAAAACCCCATGAGAAAATCTTAATTCTGGAGCAAAGTTGAAAAACTGCATGTAACCATCGAAGCCGATTCCATAGGACACTTCTAAATTATAATTGTTCAAACCCAGGTTTCTCGGATCCTCACCGCCTTTTTTGCCACCCACACCAACGGCTCCGGTTACTCCCCCAATTAAGTAAAATCTATGGTTCTTTCTTCTAATAGATTTGTACTTTATCATAATGGGCAGCTCTAAAAAAGTGGTGGCATTCTCGATTTGCACTAACTCACTAGTACCTGAAGAGATTTCGCCCGTTGCATCGGGTATTTGGTCTGAATCGTAGTAGTAATTTACTGAATGTGCATAAAAAGAAACGTTTGGCAACAGCCTCACATCCCATAATTCACTTCCCAAAGAGCGGTTTACGATAAAACCCAATGAGAAACTCACATGCCTATTTGGTGAAATGGCCACCGTGCTGTCCATGCCTTGAGCAAAATGCTCAGAATGCATGATGTTAAGATTGCTTGTAAACAATCCTATTTGAAAGCCATAGTGCATCTTTTTCTCATCGTAGTTTAATCTACGCAAGGTGACTCCATTGCTACGTGTTTGAGCTTCAACTAAATGCGAAAGCAATAAGCAGGCAAATAATGCAAGAGCTATTTTTGCGCTACGTATATGGAACTTATCCCGAAAGTTAATGGTCTGCATTTTACTGATTTATAGCCTAGCTTTTCCAGTATGTCTGTAAAGGCTTTTCCGTAGGGAAATTCCTGTACTGATTCAGGTAAATAGGAATAAGCGGCTTGATCCCTAGAAATAATTTTACCTACTAGCGGCAAAATGTTTTTAAAATAAAAATTGTAGAGTTGCTTATAGGGAAATACAGTTGGTTTAGAGAATTCAAGTACAACTAAAGTGCCATTGTCTTTTAGCACCCGGTTAATTTCAGAAAGCCCTTTTTCGAGGTTTTCAAAGTTTCTAACGCCAAAAGATACCATAACTGCATCGAAAGTATCATTTTCGAAAGAAAGATTTTCAGAATCGCCTGATTGCAACTCAATTGTATCTTCTAGCTTAAGTTTCTTTAACTTTTTTCTTCCGTAAGAAAGCATCCCCTCAGAAATATCTACCCCAATCACTTTTTCGGGTTTTAAAGACATGGCCTCTATGGCCAAATCTCCAGTGCCGGTGGCTACGTCCAAAATAGTCTTGGGCTGTTGCTTTTTGAGGATTCTAATGGCTTTTTTACGCCAATAAATGTCTATTCCTAAACTTAAAAAGTGATTGAGGAAATCGTACTTAGCAGAAATGTTGTCGAACATTTGTGCTACTTGCTGCTTCTTAGAAGCTTCATCTTTTTTGTAAGGTACTACTGCCATATATTTTTTTCTGAGAAAACTCTTTGTTAAAGCAAAGCTGTTTTGCTGAAGCTCTAAATCAACAACTTAAATATCTGCAAAGTTCTTTTTAAACTGCAAAAGTGGCAATTTTAATCCAACTCTCAAATAAAAAAGGGCAAGCCGCGAAACCTACCCTCTTAATTAAATGCTATTTATTTGTAAAGCTTAGCAGAACTCTTCAAAAACTGCCTTTAGGTGATTGGCAATCATTTCTGCCGACCTACCTTCAATGTGGTGGCGCTCTACAAAATGTACCAAGTTACCATCCTTAAAAAGACCTATAGAAGGAGAAGAAGGCGGATACGGCAACAAATATTCTCTTGCTTTACTGGTAGCTTCGAAATCTACACCTGCAAAAACGGTAGCTATAGTATCAGGTTTCTTATCCGAAACTTTTAATGAATGTAATGCGCCAGGTCTACAAGTTCCTGCTGCACAGCCACAAACAGAGTTTACTACTAATAAAGTAGTGCCTTCAGTTTTATCTAACAATTCGCTTACTTCTTCTGCTGTTTTTAGATCTTTAAAACCTTGAGAGACCAACTCCTCTTTCATCGGAGCAGTTAAATGTTCTGGATACATATTCTGTGAAATTTAAGTTATATACTAATTTATTAAAAGTTGAAAAATTTTAAGTATTTAGATTTTAGTGATTAGAAGTTGGTATTTATTATTTCTCAACTAAAATCTAGATGCCAATATCTAAAGCTACATGAAACCGAGTTCTAGCTTAGCTGACTCAGACATCATATCTTGAGTGTATGGAGGGTCAAAAGTCAATTCTACCGTAACTTCATTTACTCCATCTATATTTTTAACCTTAGTTTCTACCTCACCGGGTATTTCTTCTGCAGATGGGCAGGCAGGCGAAGTAAGTGTCATCAGTACGTAGACATTATTTACAGGAAACACGCTGATTTCGTAAATCAGTCCTAATTCGTAGATATCAACCGGTATTTCAGGATCGTAAATTGTTTTTATGGCATTTACTACCTTTTCTTTCAATTCTTTGTCTGTCATTGTAAAATAATTTCAATCGATTTTTATTTTGAGTCAAACCACTCTCTGATAAGAGAAGCTTTATGAAAATTTTCTAGAATTCCATCATAACTCTAAATGCAAATAGAATTATTTGCTAGGGAGTTCAACTTCTATCCCAAATTGTTCTTTCAGTTCTTTCAGGTCTCTTTCTGTGCGCTCTCTTTCTATTTCCATGATTTTTTGCATAAAAGCTGTTCTTTCTAACTTTGGGAGCGCATCTACTTTTTTAGAAAATTCTCTAATGAATGCAGTAGTATCCTCACCAGCATCATTTAACTTTTTCCTTTCCGTAAGATAATTTTCATATTCTTTTTTATAATCCATGATTTAGATTTTATATTGAATACTTTCTCTCTCAAAGACCTCTTCTATTTATAGGTGTTTTAATAAACTTTTTGATAGTGAAGCATGCAACCTTATTTCACTTTTAATAGCGGCATCTTCTTTTTTATCTGAGCTTAGTTTTTCTGCCAGATAAATAATGTACTGCAAAGAATCTGAAATTCTATTTTTAATGATTTCATTTTTTTTGCTCATTTTTTTATTTCGATGTTCTTAGTTATCTGCTTTTGCCTTATAAGCCAATGCATACATTTTCATCTGTTTGATCATGGCAGTTAAGCCATTTGATCTTTGGGAACCAATCAATTGGTTCATCCCGATTTTCTGAATAAAGTACAAATCTGTATCAATAATCTCATCGGGTGTCTTTTTGTTTAAGACCCTGATAAGCAAACTTATCAAGCCTTTAGTAATGGCCGTATTACTATCAGCTTTAAACACTACTTTTCCCTCATTAAAATCAGTAGTTAACCACACTTTAGACTGGCATCCTTTTATAATGTTATCTTCAACTTTGGCCGAATCTTCTAAAGCTGATAGCTTCTCGCCCAATTCCATTATATAGAATATGGTATTTTCTCTATCTCCTTCTAAGATAGAAAATTCATCAATAATTTCTTCCTGTATCTCACTGGTCGACATACTAAATGGTACTTTTTTGTTCTAAGAAATCTTTTGTTTTTGCTTTGAAAATCTATTCGCGATGTTACTCAAAGCTTTTACAAAGGTATCTATTTCTTCTTTGGTATTGTAAACAGCCAAGGATAATCTGGCCGTTCCATCAATACCGAACTCATTCATAAGGGGTTGCGTGCAGTGGTGTCCCGTTCTAATGGCAATGCCTCTAGCATCTAGCATCATCCCCAAATCAAAATGGTGTACCCCTTCCATTAAAAAAGAAATCACGCTCACCTTATTTTTTGCCGTACCCACCAAGCGAATGCCCGGTATCGCTCTCATTTTTTCAGTGGCGTAAAGCAGTAAACTATTCTCATGGTCAGCAATATTGTCTTTACCGATGCGCTCAATAAATTCAATAGCGTTTTTCAAAGCAACTGTATCTCCAATATTGGGAGTACCCGCCTCAAATTTATAGGGCAATTCATTGTAAGTAGTCTTAGCAAAAGTGACTTCCTTAATCATTTCTCCACCACCTAAAAAGGGAGGCATGGCCTCGAGTATTTCTTTTTTGCCGTACAAGGCCCCAATACCTGTTGGGCCATATATTTTATGACCGGAGAAAACATAAAAATCGCAATCAAGCGCTTGTACATCTATGTTAAAATGCGGACTAGACTGCGCGCCATCTAATAAAACTTTAGCACCTACCTTTTTGGCGGCTGCAATGATCCGTTGTACATCATTAACAGTACCTAAGGAATTGGAGACATGCACCACGGCCACAAACTTAGTTTTTTCGCTTAGTAAATTTTCAAAAGCCTCATAGTCTAGCTCTCCTTCTGATGATACAGGAATGATTTTTAAAACCGCCCCTTTCTCTTCGCACAAGACCTGCCAAGGTACTATGTTAGAGTGATGCTCCATGGCAGAGATCATGATCTCATCACCTTCTTTAATAAAGGCCCTGCCATAAGAATAAGCCACCAAATTAATGGCTTCTGTAGTACCTTTGGTAAATATGATTTCTTCTGTATGGGCAGCTCCTACAAAATCCCTGACCTTTTCTCGGGTAGCCTCAAAAGCATCAGTGGCTTTGGCAGCCAATGTGTGCGCTCCCCTATGTACGTTAGAATTGTATCCTCTGTAATAGCCGTTTAGCGCCTCTAATACTTCTGTGGGTTTTTGTGAAGTAGCCGCATTATCGAAATACACCAATGGAAAGCCATTGACTTCCTGATTGAGTACAGGAAACTCTTCTCTTATTTTATTAATATCTATAGAATTCAGCATAAAGCAAATATCGCTATTTATAATAAGTATAAATAAGAACTTGCCAATGAATTTTTAGTTCACTTTAATTTAAATGTTTGATCTTGATGGTGGGGCGTAGCTGTTGGGACGTTGGGACGTTGGGACGTTGGGACGTTGGGACGTTGGGACGTTGAAAGCTGATTTTTATAAAAAGATTCGGAAAACAATGCCTAAGATTTTTTGGAGAAAAGAAAACTTTTTGCAACATTGTTGCATTTATAATATAAGATTTATTGTTTTGCACTTGAGAACAGTGAACTGAATGATTAGAATGATAAAAAAATATGCAGATCAGATAGGAATTTCAGGCTCGGTACTTTGCCTGATACACTGTACTGTGTTGCCGCTTTTCGGGATTTTGAGTGCAGGTGCTTCTAGTACTACACATGGGCATACTCATTTTTTTGTGGGCGATGATTTATTCTTTGCGCTAGTTGCTATTGTAGCAGCCTACTTCGCATCAAAAAATACACAAAAGCCCATTCTCAAAATATTATTCTGGACTTTCTCTATTCTATTCTCCATATCATTGGTTACTTCAGAAATTTACCAATCTTTTTACTGGACTATCTACCTTGCCCACTTTTGTGCCTTTGGGCTTATTGTTACTCATGCTTATCACTTCCTTGAAAGCAGGAAAAGAGTGGGATGCCAACTGTCTTAATTCAACAACCTTATTATTTATAGAGGATTTTTCTAAGGTGCTTACACTCTTATTTTAGGTTTGGCAGTTTAAACTTCATCACCACTTCTCCTGTCTTTTCGTCAATCTCAATTTTTCCATTTACAGCACCCATATCTTTGCCTATACTCATATTAAACTAGCCAGATAAAAGAAGCAATACCAATAATAGTAAGGGAAACCTTAAAAATTATTTTTATGATAAGACCTTTGCCTACTGTAACTTGGCAATGCTTCTGCCTATTATCTATTTTAAATCCACAGGCCGGTTATTAGTATATCTACATTACTAAAGAAAATGATGCGGAAATTTTATAAAAGACTATATATTTACTCATCCAGAATACAAAAACGTAGAAATGAAAAAAGTATCTAACCATAACACCAAGGCAGAAATTATTGAAGCCTATAACGAACTGCTAGACAGTTTAAAAAGCGAACGAGAAGAAAATACCTCCTTAAAAAAGGAACTGGAACAAAAGCAAAAAACAGTGCAAAAAGCTAGTGCTGAAACTAAAGGTAATCAGCAAACTAGCATTAAGGCACTTAAAGATTTGGTGATTGCTCAGCTAGATGGCTTGGAAACCTCCATGGAAACCGAAAGAAAAAAATTTGAAGAATTGCAGGAGGCCATTTCCATTGAAAAAGAAAACCTAAAAGAACTCTACAAAATAAAGACCGAGGCCGAAAGCCTTGAAGCTTTGGTAGCTACCAATAAAAAAGCCAAGGAAGCTTTTGAAGAGCAGGCTGAAGCACAAAAAGAAGCCTTAGAGCAGGAAATTAAAGAAAAGAAGTTGGCTTGGCAACGTGAGCAAGAAGAGTATAATTACAAGCTAAAAATAGAAAGACGAAATGAAACAGACGCCTACCAGCAGAAAAAAATGGCGTTAGAAAAAGAATTGAAAGAAAAGAAAACAGCTTTTGAGCATGAAAGTGCAACAAGAGAAAAGGCATTGGCAGAAAAAGAAACCGAGTTTGACAGCCTTAAGAAACAGGTAGATGGGTTTGATAAATTATTAGCAAGCCAAGTGGCGGCTACTGAAAAACAAGTTACCGAACGCCTGACCAAAGAGTTTGAGTATAATCAAAAACTGGAAACCAAAGACCTTGAGGCAAAAATAGGTCTGCAAGCCCAAGAAATTACCGCACTAAAAAACAAAATTAAAGAACAACAAGATTTTATTGACTCACTCAGCGGTAAATCTGATAGTGCCATACAGCAAGTACGAGACATAGCCCTTAAAGCCATAGAAAACGCGGGCAGCCGCCCTGTGGTTCCCCAGTATGTTGAAAGGGGAAAAGAGGAGAAGGGGTGAATCAGCATTTCAATCAGCCGTTAGATTTGTTATCTTTAGGAAAAGAGTAAGCCATATGTTCTATCACCCACTCAAACTCAAAGGCGAGGTATTCGATAAAATGACAGAGGAGGAATTTTTCCGCTTTTGTCAAGACAATAGCGATATGCGTATTGAGCGAAACCACCTTCAAGAAATTTTAATTATATCGCCAACAGGAACTATATCAGGATTATTTAATAATGAAATATCCAGACAACTTGGGAACTGGAATGCTGAAACTAAAAAAGGTTATGTCTTTGATTCCTCTACCGGCTTTACTTTACCTGATAAGGCTGTATTTTCACCAGATGCAGCTTGGGTATCTAATGATAAATGGAATATACTGACCAATGAAGAAAAAAAGCGCTTTGCTCCTATTTGCCCTGAATTTATAATTGAACTCAAATCGCCTTCTGATGAAATCTCGGCATTAAAAGAAAAAATGTTAAAGTGGATAGAGAATGGCGTACAGCTTGGTCTGTTAGTAAACCCAGATGGGAAGGAAACTTATTTATACTTTGCCGATGGTAAAATTGACGTAGTAAAAGGTTTTGAAAATAAGGTTGGTTGTGGTGCAGTTTTAGAAGGTTTTGAGTTAGATTTGAGTTTCATGAAAGACTTTTACCTCTAACAAGGGTTTTAAACCCTTATTAGAGTTACACGAACTACTCCTCAAAAACGCTTGCTACCTCTAATTCCATATCTGCGAACAAGCCTGCCCCTATCTTATCGCCTACCGAAAAAGTTTGTGGAATACCGTATTTACCTGTCTCATCAAGCTTGTTTACCAAAATAATTTCCTTATCGGGATCTACAATCCAATAGAGGGGAACTTGGTATTTTTGATACAACAATAACTTAGCATGTAAATCTTTCTGAAAAGTACTTGGCGAAAGTATTTCTATAACCCAATCAGGTGCAGCGTGTGCGCCCCTGTCATCTAGTTTATTTTTATCACAGAAAATACTTAAATCTGGCTGTACTACGGTTTCATCTTCATCATTTTCAGAAAAGCGTACATCAAAAGGGGCAGTGAACATTTTATAATCATAGATTTTTGCTGTAGGGTAAAAAATTCCGAGGAGTGTCCCAGAAATTTCATGGTGTTTTCTATTGGGTGCAGATGACTTATACAGACCTTCTCCAAAAACCAATTCGTATGGAACACCCTCAATCAATTCCCAGCGCTTGCCATCATCCCAAGTAAGGTTATCGGCATAGGTATATTTT